>JAQIBR010000192.1 GCA_027858955.1 Bacteroidales bacterium | reverse complement strand
ATATTTTAATTTAATATTTTCATTCTCGGTAAAAAACTAAGAATTTCTGAGCCATTTTGTTATTTATCCCTAAAATATAAACGTATTGGGCAACCATTAAAATCATACTCTTCGCGAATCTTATTCTCCAAAAAGCGAGAATAGGAATCTTTCACTTCATTTGGAAGATTACAAAAGAATGCAAATGCAGGGTAGGCCAATGGAAGTTGTGTAATATATTTGATTTTAATATATCTTTCGCGTGAGGCTGATGGAGGAGGAAAAGCCTGTATAAGTGGTAAAAGATGTTCGTTTAATTTTGATGTTGTAATTCTTCGCTTTCTATTTTCTATAACTTGATTAGCAGCATCTAAAGCTTTAAACAAGCGCTGTTTCTCAAGTACAGAAGTAAATAGTATAGGAACATCGGTAAAAGGAGCAATTTTCTCTTTAATTTTTCGAGTAAATTCCAAATGAGTATTGGATGATTTCTCAATCAAATCCCATTTGTTTACAATAATCACCAGTCCTTTATTATTCTTAACTATAAGTCGCATAATACTGACATCCTGAGCTTCTATACCTTCTTGTGCATCAATCATTAGAAAACACACATCGCTATTTTCAATCGCTTTAATAGCTCTAAGGACTGAATAAAATTCTATGTTTTCGTGAACTTTTTTCTTTTTTCTAATTCCGGCAGTATCTACCAATTCAAAATCATAACCGAAGCGATTATAAGGAGTATTTATAGTGTCACGAGTAGTTCCTGAGACAGGCGTCACAATATTTCTCTCATCACCAAGCAACGCATTAATAAAAGATGATTTCCCGACATTTGGGCGTCCAACAACTGCATATTTGGGTAAATCCGATACTTTTTCTTCTTCAGGCTTTTCTTTAAATCTCTTTACAACTTCATCTAGTAAATCGCCTGTTCCACTTCCATTAATCGAAGAAATGCTATAAACTTCACCTAAACCTAAAGCATAAAATTCATTCGAGTCGTTGTAACGCTTGGTGTTATCAACTTTATTTGAGACCAGAAGGACGGGTTTATCAGTTTTCCGTAGCATAATTGCTACATCTTCGTCCATAGGAGTTATTCCTTCTACGACATCTACCAAAAAAACAATAACATCAGTTTCTTCAATAGCAAGTTTTACCTGCTTGCGAATTTCTTCTTCAAAAACATCTTCTGATCCATATACATATCCACCAGTATCTACAATAGCGAATTCCATTCCATTCCAATGCGATTCGCCATAGTTTCTGTCGCGTGTAACGCCACTGGTTTCTTCGACAATAGCATCGCGCGACTCAGTAAGTCGATTAAATAATGTTGATTTTCCAACGTTTGGTCGCCCAACGATTGCTAATATGTTTTTCATCTGTTTATAATTTTATGTTTTCGTCATATGTCCCGAAGGGGTTCCATTGGCAGAACATCCATGATAATAGTACTCTTGTTTATCAAGCATTTAAAATGGATGTTTCATGTTTTAATTTTTGAGGGTGCAAAAATACTAAATTTCTGCTAGTCAGGTAGTAATTATTGAAAAGGATTAATATTTTTAATCCGGACAGATTTTATATAATTCCCGAATCTCTTTTATGTTATTTCGCTTTGTATCTTCACGCAAACTTTGTGCAGATTTAGTATAAAAATGATGATTTTCCAAGAAACTAACCTGAATATCCAACCATTCTACCAAACTATAATCATGCTTCTTTAATAATTTCCATTCATATAATAATTTCATAGAGCGAATGAAGAAGTATTCTCTGCCCACATAGTCTAAATCAGCATCACAAATAATATTCTCCAGAATACAATCCGCTTCTTCAAGAAGTTTAGTTTTCCGTACTAGTCGAACTATAGTTTTAATATCATCTTCCGAATAATCAAATTTAGGAAGCTCCTGTTCGCATATTCGCACAGATGCTTCTTCATGATTCTGATAGTCGATCAGCATTCCACTATCGTGATACAATGCTGCAGTTAGAACCAATTTAGTTGAATATTCACTAATTTTTTCGAGTTTTGAATATTCTAATGCTGCATAATATACATTGATTGTATGCTTAAGATCGTGGTAGACCATTTTAGGATCTAATTCGGAATGTAGGCGGTTAATTATATATTGCTTTGCGCTATAAAAGTTCATTTAGTGTAATTATATAACTAAATTACATCTTTTTGATGAATTACATAGTAGTTTGATAAATATATGAATTAATTAACGTTTATAGGATTTTTCACTATTGGATGCTCAGATTTCTATTTATCATTCTTTTTATTCCATTTTTCTATGTGAAACTTAGTGTCTTCTCTGTGGCTCTTAGTGGAACAGCTATTACACAGAGTTACACAAGAAGCCACAAAGCAACTCAAAGGTAAAATAAATTTGTTTACGTAAATAGCACGTCAAATAATGATATAGCACATTTATTTTGAATATACATCTGAGCATAAGAATTCTTAAACAATAGGATTAAAATATAATCGTTTTGTAAAGGTATTATTTATCTTTGGCTCAAATTATTGCTTTGAAAACAATTTCTAAAATCAGTCTGTTTTTTATACTTATTCTTATACTAAGCTTTGCTTGTAGGAAAGCTGATATTATTAGTACTGATTCTTCTGTGAGATTGAATTTTTCTAACGACACTATTATTTTTGATACTGTGTTTACTACAATGGGGTCGGTTACTAAAAAGCTACTTGTATATAATGATAATGAAAATGCAGTAATTATTTCAAAGATTGCACTCGCTGGAGGGCCAAGTAGCTTTTATCAAATTATTGTTGACGGTAGGAGTGGAGACTCTTTCAATGATCTAGAATTATCTGCTGGTGATAGCCTTTATATTTTTGTTCGAATAACAATTGATCCTACAAATCAAAACAGCCCAATAATCGTGCGAGATTCAGTTCTTTTTGAGATAAACAGTAATCTTCAGGATGTGGATTTATATGCTTGGGGACAAGATGCTCACTTTATTATGCCTAATGTGACAATTTCGGGTTTACCGCCATTAAATATTATCGCAAATGAGGGAGAATCTGTTAGGTGGACTAATGAAAAGCCCTATGTTATAGTGGGTTATGCTGTAGTTGATTCTTTGGCAAGTTTAATTGTTGACGCTGGAGCACGAATTCATTTTTATAATAATTCAGGTTTGTGGATTTACAAAGGAGCTAATATTCAGGTTAATGGTACATTGAGTGATCCTGTTATTTTTCAAGGTACAAGATTGGATGAGGGTTATCGTGATTTACCAGCTCAATGGGATAGAATTTGGATAAACGAAAGCTCGGTAAATAGTACGTTTAATTATGCCATTATTAAAAACGGAACCATTGGCATACAGGCAGAGACTTTAAACGAAAGTATGGGCAACAGTTTAATTTTAAATAACTCGAGGATTTTGAATATGTCAGGCTGGGGAATTTTTTCGCGCTTTTATCAGATTGAAGGAAATAATTTAGTGGTTGCAAATGCCGGAAGTAGTTTGCTTAACCTCACTACTGGAGGGCGTTATATATTTATGAACTGCACTTTTGGAAATTATTATAACTATGGCGTTCGTAAAGATCCTTCGCTTCATTTGAGTAATTATTATATTCTACCCACATCGGAAGGTGATATTGTTTATACAGGAGTTCTTCAAGAAGCTTATTTTGGTGATTGTATTTTTTATGGTGCTTTGGAAGATGAACTATTAATAGATCCTTATCCAGGAACAGAAAATGAATTTTTATATCATTTTGATTATTGCCTTTTAAAAAGTTCTTTGGAAAGTACCTTGAATGGATTTCATAGCTTTTTTAATGAAGATCCATTATTTATCGACGCTTACGAGAATGATTTTCATTTAGATTCACTTTCACCTGCAAGAGATAAGGGAATATTAATGATAAATCCAGTTGATATTGAGGGTATTCTGCGTGACACGAAGCCTGATCTTGGAGCTTTTGAATATGTTAAGCCAACTAATAGTAAAAGAAAAAAATGATAGGAACTCTAGTAAATTTTGGAGCTGTTATAATAGGTGGTTCTATTGGTTTAATAATTCATCGTAATTTACCTAAACGATATGT
>JAQIBR010000187.1 GCA_027858955.1 Bacteroidales bacterium | reverse complement strand
TTTAGCTAGTAATGGCAAAGCAATTTGTTTTTGAACTGATTGTATTGTTTCTGGAGTTACTGTTTCGTTTTCAACAGTTCCTTCGGTCATTGCAACTGAAACAGCATCGTTTACTACAGCATTGCTATCAACAGCTACGTGCTGACTTAGATTATCTTCTGTTGATTCGATACCTCTTTCGGAAAGCAAAAAATAATATCCAATAAAACCAATAAGCAAAATAGCTGCTGCAGCATAGCCTACCCTACGAAAAAGCAAGACGATGGCTGCTTTCCTGTCATTTGCCAGAGTTTTTTCAATACCTCCCCAAACAGATGCCGGTGGAGAAACTTCAGCTTGAAGAAGCTTTTTCCGTATTTGCTGATCGATATTTTTCTTTTCTCGGCTCATCCCTTACTTCTACTTAAATCAAATCGCTCATTTACTTGTTGTTGCAAAACAGCGCGTGCTCGTGATAAATTAGACTTAGATGTCCCTTCAGAAATACTGAGCATCACACTAATTTCTTTATGCGAATAACCTTCAATGGCAAATAAATTAAATACCATTCGGTAAGCTGGCGAAAGCTCTTGGATAAGATTTATTAAATCCGCCGCAGAAATCTTACTCAGAGCATCTTCCTGATCAGATTCAAGCATTTGTAGTTCTTCTTTTTCATGAGAAATAAAAAGCTGTTTTTTATCCCGATATTTTTCCAAAGCAGTATTCATAAATATTCTGCGCATCCAGGCATCAAAAACACCCTTTGCATTATATTGCTTTATATTTTGAAATACCTTAATAAATCCATTGTGCAAAAAATCTTCGGCTTCCGTTTTATTCCCTCCATAATAAAGGCATACTGCAAACATTTTTCCTGAATAGTGATGATATAGCATTTCCTGAGATCTCCTTTTCCCTTTTCTACAGCCATCAATTATATCTTTTAAATGCTTATCGTTCACTAGTTGGATTTATTCTGTTTTTAGCGTTTCAAAGATACGAATTAGTGGAGTAGCTTCTAATTTCTTACATTTTCATGATTTCAATTTGCCCTATCATCTTCCCAAACCAGTGTTTTTACAATTTGTCCATTAAAATTAGGACAATTACCATCGCCTGTTCCTGTAAAACCACCATCGGGTGCGCAAACTACATTGCAATCTGAATCATATAGATAGTTGTATTGATCACAGCAATCGGAAGTAAAATAATAATAAGTATCTCCATCTACTTCCCATTTCCAAACCTGAGCCGGTGGGTTTCTCAGTTCTTCCTTTTTAATCTCTTTTATTTTTTCTTCAATACAAGAATGAATGTCAGCTGCCAAGTCCAATTTTTCACAGGCGCTCAATAATGAAATAAGCACTGTAAACACTAGAAATATGGTGCTAATATATTTTTTCATTTCTCTTTCTTATTTAGCAATAGGAACAACTTCTATTTTACTAATCAATTGAATCGCATTTAAATTATCATAATTATACTGATAAAACCCATCTTCGGCAATCAAAAACAGAAGTCCGTTATATGGAATTACATCAACTGCTATTATTCCCGGGAAATTCGCAATCATATTCTGATCAATTTTTAAAGGATCAGTAACGTCATAAACTTTTAATCCTGCTTCACCATCACAAACAAAAAGAGTATTTCCATCTATTCCCAAACCATTAGGCCCTTTCATCATATATGTCGCTATTAATCTGGGATTGCTGTAATCCGCAACCGAAAGAACATCCAATCTATCCAGGCTATTTCCGCAAGCATTACCACCTTTTAAGGTAACATATGCCAAAGTATCAGAAACAACAACTGGATCGCACCCCATTACATGACGAAATTGACTTAAATACTGAGGAAATCGTGGATTAACAATATCGATAATTCTAACGCCATCGCGCCCGCCCAAAAACAGTTTATCACCAGAAATAAAAAGAGTTTCTATCATCCAGCCGGCATAAAATTCACCGTAATTTATTGGATTATTGGCATTTGTAATATCAAAAATATGCAGCATACTATCATCTACACTGTATAATGTATTTTCACTTATTCCAAAGCGAGCCATGGAACCGCCCACTCCAAATCCGCTTCCACTAATATCTGCAAAGGAATTTGATGAACTAGCTGCATCAAGAAACATTCCGCCTTCCCAATAAACCGGATAATATCGATCTTCAACCTCTTGCCGAATGGTTTTAATTTCCCATCCAATTACAACGCCCTTTTCCTGATCAATTTGTGCTAAAGGATAATCTTCATCATAAGTCGGAAGAGTATAAGGAAATACATCTCTAATACGCTTAATCTCAGTAATATTATTTAGATCGGCCAAACTGATTGCCACCAAATCGACATAGGAATCAACATAAAGAACATCTCCTTTTATTGACATATCCACAACTCCGGGGACATCAATAAAACTAATGTTTTGTGGATTTACAGGGTCAGCATTGTCGATGATATGAATGCCTGTTTTATCTTCAATTACAAAAAGATAATTGTCTTTGAAATATATCTTTCCCGGTATATTTAATTTGCGAGAATTTGTTTGTTTTACCGATTTGGCTAAATCTTCGTAGCTCATATAAATGGGGCTATTGGCCACAAATATTTCCACTATTTTATCGTCGCAAGAATAGGCTGAAAATATCATCAGCACTATTAATAATGTATTTTTTATCTTATTCATAAGGCTAAATATTATTGAAATAAAATTCCAACTCTAATGTTTAAACGTGTATAATTAATTTCAAGGCGAGTATTATTATCATACTGATAATTAAGCCGTTGATAGCGATAAGAAAAGGAAATCTCCAGTCCGAAATCGCTATGAAACATATGACGAATTCCAAAACCAGGATTCATCAGCAATCCTCCAAGAGGCTCAACATCTTCAGCTTGAGGGTAAGGTCCCGGCCAAATATCATAATGGTTATTGATAATCTGTTGATCAGCACTTTTGTCAGTGGGAATACTGTAACCAGCCTGAGCAAAAATAAAGGGAGAAAAGCGGGTTCCGCGTAAATAGTACCTGAAATCGGCAACTAAAGGAAGATAAGTTTCTTCCAAAAAGTCGATAC
>JAQIBR010000183.1 GCA_027858955.1 Bacteroidales bacterium | reverse complement strand
TTTAGCTCCTTGTTTTCTGCATTTCTTCTTACAGATCTTGACTTCCAATATTGCGCATTATAATCCATGACATATAGGCTTTATTCCCGACAAGTTACAATATTATCAGCTCGTTTAGATTTTTTTGGGGTGATATTTATTAACATTATTATTAACATTTTTAACACACCACCTGTCAGGTTTAAAAAAACCTGACAGGTCTTACATCATCTAATTACCTCATAAATTCTTATATCTTTACGACTCATGAATCCTAAAAGGAAATATCAAGCCGAAATGGCTTTTCTTACTATGCTTGCTATTTTCTTAGCATCTTTAGTTACAAGTAATCTCATCTTTCAAAAATTCTTCACTTGGACGCCTTTTGGTTGGCATATTTTTGAGCTTTCGGTTGGTATTTTACCCTATCCCATAACATTTATTGTAACGGATATTATTTCAGAGATTTACGGTAAAAAAAGGGCAAATCAAGTCGTTTTGATTGGTTTTGTGGCAAGTGCCTTCACTTTAGGTATTGTAATATTGGCCGATTATGTTTCGGCTACTTCTTGGTCGCCAATCAATGATGTTGTCTTCTCTCAGGTTTTTGGTTTTACTTTTATTGCTGTAGGTGCATCAATGGTTGCATATTTAACAGCTCAATTGATTGATGTACAGTTGTTTCATTTCTGGAAAAAACTAACCAATGGCAAGCATTTGTGGTTGAGAAACAACGGATCTACATTTGCTTCTCAGTTTATCGATACTTTCCTTGTCCTATTTATTTTATGCTCCTTTGGAGTAATTGAATGGAAGCTTTTTTGGGCTTTGTTTGTAAATGGCTTTTTATTTAAAATTTTAGTGGCATTTTTAGATACTCCTCTGGTTTATCTATCTGTATGGATATTCCGCAAAAAATTTGGTCTTAAAAGCGCAAATGAAAAGTTGGATTTTTAAATCAAAAACTCAGTCATTTCAAACGAAGCATTTCGTCATTACGAATGGAGTGAGAAATCTCAAAGTTCAAAAAGGAGACTTCTCGCTGTCGCTCGAAGTGACAGAGGGCTTGGAATGACATGTTTTGTTTCGCTCGATTTAATCTTCCGTCAGCTGACTGATTCGAATATAAAAGTTTGTCTCTGATAAACAATTCAATTATATTATTTAAAATGTCAACATATTTCTACTGCGCCAGCGTAAACCGCATACTAATACCGCCATTAGTTGTAGAATTACGGTATTGATTTGCCATATAAGGATTATTAATAACCTGATCGTAATAAAAACGCAAAGTCATTCTTTGGCTCATCATATAGTCTGCCGAAAAGTTTATCGACATCACCTTTTGCCCGGAAGAAACCTGATCGATGTTTTGGTCAATTCGTCTCAAAATAGTTCTGTTATCACGAAGTGAAAAATCAGCTTTTAGATTCAAATCGCTATTAACTTGTTGTTTGCTATTGCTGCCAAGATTAGAAAACTTCAGTTTAAGACCCTTTAATCGATAACCAATTCCCACAATATATTCCTGACTAATAACTTCAGTTAGCTGATTATTTACAAAACTCAATGCCAAATTACGTGAACGCTTTATCTCCACATTCACCAACATACTATTATTCAAAGTGGCATTCAATCGGATTAAAGGACTAAATTGCTCTGTAATAGACAGTAAGGCAATATCGTATTTTGTATTAAAATCATAATTATCGTTTAAGGCCGAAGCAAAACCGTTAGATTCCTGATATTGAATATTGGAAACATAAGAGCCAATATTATAGGATGAACGATAAGCATGTGAAATAGTAATATTCTTAAACCATTTCTTGAGAAGCGGAATATTTGACAGTCCTTTATACGTAAATCGCCAATTGGGCAAGGGTATTGCAGGAAAATATCCAAGCTTAATGTTTCGCGGTGTTTTGCCTGTATAAGCTGCCAAAAAAGCACCGTGAATAACATCTTGCGAAGTAGATCCATAACCCACCGGAAAACCGGTAGAATCGTTATACAAACCTGTCCAATTTAAATTTTCTTGTGCTAATCGTTCTGCTATCGGAAGACGATAGGCACGCATATTGTCGTAAGGCTCAGAGCTATTATCTTTATTTATTTTCTTAAAAGCCGTACCGATTGTCAAAAAAGACATACTAAAGCTGCCTCTCTCCATAGCCGCAAACGACTGAAAGCTAAAATCATCATCCGACCATTTATAATAATCCTCTGAAGAGTTGGTCGAAGTGCGAGTTGCAGATACTTCTATCCTAAAATCCTTAATCGGTTCTAATGTTGCTCTAATATTCAAATCCGTGCTCTCTTTATTCAAACTCATCTGGTTTTGTGCAGAATCAGTTGATAACCAGCCATTTATTCCCGCTTGATAACGAATATCGTTTTCCAACCCAAAAACATAGCCCAAACCAGGAGCCATTTTCGACCAGTTATTTCCTAACAAATCTGGTTCGGGAATAAATCCCGGCAAATAATTTCCCTTGTTTTCAGAATAAGTTATGGAAGCGTCTTTCCACATCATCAACACTTTCAAACTTTCGTTTAGAAATTTTACGGATAGTTTTTCTTTTTGTGAACTTTGTGCTTGTTGGTCTCTTTGATTAGGCTTAGGACGACGGTTGGATGCTCTACTTGGCCTACCTAATTTTTTTAGGTAAGGGATTTTTGCGTATAAATTACTTATCCTAAAGGTTCCATTAAGCTGTATTGAACTTGAGTTTTCGATGCTGTTTCCAAAGCGATCCTGCAAACTCAAAGGCGATGCAATCCAATGGTATTCACTTTGATAACGTGCCGTTGCATTTACCCAATTGAATAAAGGTATTTTATTGATGGGTAAAGTATAATTTAGACCTGTAGTTTGATCAAACTGATTCATCTTGCCACCTGAATAAACACTATTTAGAACAAAATCACGATATTCTATCATATACTGATCATCGGAGCGATCGATGCGCCCTTCAGGTTCATTTATAAAAGCACTTGCTTTTGCATTATAATCTAGTTTAATGCTTCGAGTTAAATCGAAACGCAGATTATAGGAACGATTCCAGTCGAATCGTTTACTCCAAGTCCAGCGAATAGGTATATCTCCAATGCTTTTATTGCGCAACTTTTTATCTTCATACTCCCTATTAATATCTGTTCGGAAAGTAAACAGCCGTGGTTTTAGATAGAAATTGAAATCTCTAATAATGCGCCAATTTTTACCACTTAAAAATTTAACTCTTTTAAAAGGTTCTATAGGTTTAGGATTGAAGTTCACATTATATCCTAATCCTCCACGATAGGCCTTTTTCAAATGGTATTCAATATCAATATTACGATGAAATACTTCAGAATAAGAAAAAGAAAGATCAAAATTTTCTAAATCGTAAGCACGAATTTTACTCATATTTGAGCCAGTGCGATCTTTTCGTACATTTATAAAATTGATGTTTTTTCGTAATGTAAAATCCTGTGCAACAGATCGTGCCGAATCACTTTGCGATTTGGTCGGATAACTTTCTAAGTCCTTTGTAAAATTAATATCAGGATCAAGAGGATTGAATTCAGGATCGAGTTTACTCTCAGAATAATCGAAATGCATAGGAATACGAATTCCCCATTTTTCAGGGAAAAATTTTCCAATTTCCAAATTTGTTGCTACATCCAAATTAGTTATATCATCTAGCTGTCGCTGAGTAATTCCGCTTTCCAAACCTCCAAAGCCAGCGGTACTTTTTGCTCCTGAGATAATTACATTTCCTAAATCGGCCAAATCAATCTTTGCTCTGGCAGTTGCTGCCCAGGCCGATTTATTATCAAAATCGCTTACACGTAATTCGTTTATCCAAATTTCTGCACATTTTGGCAATCCATCATCCAAACTATTTACACTCGTTTTTTTAGGATTTCTAACTCCAATCATTATCGCTTTTACATCGCTTAAGCTTGGCGATCCTTTTACTGTAATTTTATTTACGCCATCTATTTCGGAATAAAGAGAGCCCGTGTTGAGAATACTTACACTCTCCCTTTCAGCAATATTTCGATTTAATTTTACATCAACCAAACGCTCCAAATCAATATCAAATCGATTAGATTCAGGCCAAATGGCTTCAGGATCAGAAGTTCCCCAATCGGTTAGTTGGAGAGGGATTTCATATTCGTAATAATTTTCGGTAAAATCTGCTCCCAAACGTAAAAATATTGTCAGATCTCCATCATCAAGCTTATCATCCGACCGCATTTTTTCGGCGTGAACAAACATTTTTAATTTTTTATATCGTCTGAAATCAAAATCAACTGTTTTAAAGGTCGCTCTTGCATCTCCATCCAATAAATCGCAACTCACAATCTGCATTGCCTGCTCATTTCGTCTTTGTAAATTGGTAGTTCCAATATTTATTTCACGTTCTATTCCCGGTGGAATAACATACGGAATTGGATAACGGCTGCCATTTTCTTCAATATTTACTGCCGCCACATCAAAAACAGTCTCACTTTGAATATCATTAGGTATATATTCTCCCGGGCTAAGTAAATCGTAGCGATAACGTCGCCAATCGCTTCGAACCAATTCCAAAGTTGCAAAGCGAAGCACTTTTGGCTCTTCGAACCCTTTCATAAACATACGTATAAAGCGAATGGATTTGAAATCGTTTATTGCTCCTACTACTTTACTTGGACTTCGCACAGGGACTTTGAATTGATACCATTTGGTATAAATAGGATCGCCGTTTTCTTTCTCTGTTGAACCATTTCCTTCACGAATATCGGTAATAAAGCTTTTACCGATTTCCATATTATCAGGATGCAAATCTATTGCATATTGATAATAACGTTCTGCTTCACTAAGAGTATTGTCACGATTAATATCCTCCACATCCGGCAAAGTGGTTGCCAAAGTAGGATAAGCTTCGTTGCTGAACTCAGATGCAGGACTGTTTCCTTCAGGGCCGTTATATTTTTTATATCGCTCTAAAATGCTGCTGTATTGATCATTATCGTCAAAATCGGTTCCACGGAAATAATGAAAATTATCGGCAGAAGGATCAGTATTTGCCTGAGTAAATGCTTGTGAGCTCAAGCCATATTGAGAATTGATTTTGTTTAAATATACATTCTGAAAGAAATTGCGCTCATCATCATCGCTTAATCCATCAAAACCGACATCCTGATATGGGCGCGATTCAGGTTGATTATCAAAAGCATCAACAAGAGATTGAAGAACTGGAATTCTCCCCCAAATTGTTGTATCTACATCTTCTATGACTTCTGAGATTGGTAATCCGTTTTCATATGCTTTTCGCGAATCTCGCAAAATATCTTCCGATACATCCCCCAAATTAAAATACAACTGTCCGCCTTGGCTGTTTGGATCATTGCTGAACGGATCCATCATCCAAAATTCGATATACTCGATATTAGTTGCCTCAAAATCAGATGTTTCAATTTGTCGCATTATACCGCCCCAACGCGTTTCAGGTTTTTTAAGATTACCAAAAGCATCGATTCCTGAAGTTAATCCCGGTACAGCATCAACATCATAATTGTATGATCCACGCTCATTGGGATAAAATGCCAAATTAAATATAGGAATATTACTAGGATATCCATTAGGTGTTTCTTTTGCTGGAAAAACCTCTTTTTCGAGCACCTGTCTTACATAATCTTTAGATAATTCTTGAGCATTAATATTTGGAGGGCGGAGATTACCCTGATCGTAAAACAAAGGGTCGATTATATACCACGCCAACTTAGCTCGATTCATTCCATACATTAAACCTGAACCTATTCCTGCTTCAGGAAACATTCCGGCTTGAGTTTGTCCTTGTGGAGTACTTGCCATAGCCCAACGAGAAACCATTTTTAAATCGATAGTTGATTTAGTACCCTCAAAATCATCAATATATGAAGTGCCGTCTGTGCCGATAGTTCTGGAATGACCTGGTAAAAAGTGTGCAAACTCACCATTAAAAGTTACAGTTGAAGGTGCATCAGTTTCAATAAAAGGCAATTTATCAACCATTTTTGTAATCCATCTTGACTCCTGCTGATAGCTGACATCAAAACCGTAAATTGTATTATTAATAGGATCGTCACCAATATTTGTTTTTTGTGTAATGGGTTTTTCGCTAAGGTTGAGAAAAGTACCGCCTAAATGCAGATTTTTACTCCAATCGTAATCGATATGTGTTCCAACCATTCTTTTGGTCTGCAAGCTAAATGCAGCAGTGCTTTCCATAGAAATATTAATTGGTGTACCTGAACTTAAAATACCTTCGTTGATAATTCTAACGCGACCAAGAGTATAATCTATAGTATAATCCACATTCTCGACCAAAGGAATTCCTCCGGCAGTTACTTTTACAGAACCCTGAGGAACGTTTAAGGCATTTAAAGCTATTTCGGAACCAGTAGATGATTTAAATGAACCATCTAATATGAATTTATTTTTGGCCGGATATTGTTGAGCTCCCGATTTCGTAAGCGTATAAAGTGAGTCGTAACAATAAAAATCAGCAAGAGCATTATTGGCTAATTGAGTGCGTAAATACTGACCAAAAGGTTCAAGCATAGGGAAAAATACTCGACCATTCGATGCCTGAATAGTACCACCATTTACAGCTGCCTGATCAATAAAGTCAAATACACCATCGGCGGAAGGATTTAATTGTCGATCGAGGCGATCAAACTTCATAACCTCTAATAGGTTTATTCCTTTAACAGCATCAGGACCTTCGGCTAAATAACCTTTGGGTACGCCATCATCACCACCTGTATATAAAATATTTAAAGCAAAATCTTCTCTATTAACTTGATAGGCGCCAATATTATAGACGTTTTTCATCATCAACTTCCACAAATCAATTTGAGTATTTGTGGCAGTGCTTTTAATCAGCTTTACCAACAAAGTATTTGGAGCTACAACACCCTGATCTGAAAACTCACCAACCTGATATATTTTTTGATCACCAATAACAGTATATTGATAAGAAACAGCTAATATCTGATCGGGATTAATGCGAGTATTCAGTGAAATAAAACCCAGTTTACGGTTCAAAGTATATTCTGAAGTTCTTAACTTTCTTGCTAATTCAACTTTTTCGTAATCGATTCCTGAAACAAGGTTTAGGTTTCCGCTCTGAAGATAAGATGTAATATTACTTATACTTCTAACGCGGCTTGTATCGATAACTTGTTTTAAATTATTAACTTCATTAAATGGATAAGGCAGAGAAGTTAAGGTGCTAAACAAAGGATTGTAAGGCTGATTTTCACCTAAATCCTGCAGAGCAAGAATGTTGCGATTTTCAGTTAAAGGGGCACCAACATTGGTTACCCAAACTTCAATTTTGGTAATATTTATATTGGAGTTAATAATAGGTAATTCACTAAGTGCACGTTCATAATTATTACGAAAGTATTTTGATAAGAAAAAATGTCGATTCTCTTCGTATTCATCAATTTTCATTCGAAAATCATTTTTTTGACCTCCGCCTTGAACAGTTATTGAAGATGATTCACTTTTCTGTTCTGAGAAAACTGAAGTAATGGTCGTTTTTCCAAACCTAAGTTTTGATTTTACTCCAAACAAACTCTGGCTACCCTGAATAAGCGTACTAGTAAGGGGCAAATTAACATCACCCGCTTCTATCAATTGAATTATTTCATCTTCTTTACCTTCGTATTTTAGTTTGAGCTTATTCTCAAAATCGAAGGTGGCTTCAGTATTGTAATTGACTTTAAATTCAATTTTATCACCAATCTTAGCCGAAACATTCAATTGGATTTTTTGCTGAAAATCAAAATTCGTTGTGCTTTGCTGGCGGACATTTAAAGCAGGATCTTCGCGTTTGTTATTTACTACACCAAATAGTAGTTCTGCCGATCCTTGTGGACGAATATCTATTGTATTACTTCCAAAAATTCGTTCAAAAGCTGCACCTCCTACATGAATTTTTGGTATTCCGCCTTGTTGTCCAGCATCAGTTCTTTCACTGGCTTTTTGTTTCCAATAATCGTGTAAGGCTTGGTTGGCTTCAAAAGCACGATATTCATCCAAATCTAATATTTGAGAAGGGCGGTAATTTAAGTCTCCCATTTTACTGGTAAAAACATATTGACCTCTAATCGGATCAAAAACGAATTGATTTTGTATGTTTAGGGGATTGCTTAAATACAATGAGCTTTGAGGAGATGCCCCAAGATATAAAACGCTTTTATCTTGTGGTAAAGGGTAAATTAAAGAAGTTGTATCAGAATTTGAAGTATCGGCGAATAATGGCAAGTTAGCCATCGAAAAATTAATCTCTATATTGCTTTTTTCAAGATGTTCAGCCCTTAATAGAGGACTTATAATCTGAAAAAAGACAAACAGAAAAACGAATCTATGTATGGATGTTCCAGTCTTTATCCTCAAAACAAACCGTTTTATTAGTGCCAAGCATTGGCAAAATATTCATTTACATTAATTTCAAAACGTCTTTAATCAATTGCTCAACACGTTCAATTTCAGGATGGGCTTTTAATACTTTCTCAATGCCTTTTTCAGCCATTTGTTTACTGAATCCTAAAACTACTAAACCTGATAACGCTTCTTCTTTCAAGCTATTGTGCGCAAAAGACAAAATACTGTTCTCATCTGCAGTCATATCAAGCTTGCCTTTTAAGTCAATAATAATTCTTTGTGCCGATTTTAAACCAATGCCTTTAACTGATTTAAGCAAACTCACATCTCCACGTGCAATTGCATCTATTACTTCATTGGCTGTCAAAGTAGATAAAATCATACGGGCAGTTGATGCTCCAACACCTGATACACCTAAAAGATTGCGAAAAACATTGCGCTCAAAATCATCTGCAAAGCCGTACAAAATCTGAGCATCTTCTCGAACAATAAAATGTATAAACAATTTGCAACTCTCCTTATCAGGCAAAGCCGAAAAAGTATTTAATGAGATATTTACAAAATAACCAACACCTTGACAATCAATAATGACATAGGCGGGATTTTTTTCGATTAGTTTTCCGTTTAAATATTCGAACATCCTTTTTTTTAATTAATTCTTTATGCAGTAAAAATACTAATAATCTGAGAGGCCTTAGGTCTAAAATAATTTATGAAATTAAGATTCCATTGTTCAAAAACTATATGAGTTATTTATAAATCAATTCGCAAGAAATCAGGTTTATATTAATAAAATTTATATCAAGATGCTTTAAGATAACTGATCTCTTTCGTACAAAAACTTAATATATTTCTTTGATTTTAACCTTGTTATTTAATAAACAATGTATCTTTGCATAAACACAATATAGCCCTAAAAATTTTATTATGGATAATTTATTTAAAAGTGATGCTCTAAAGTATCATAGTGAAGGAAGACCAGGAAAAATAGAAGTTATTCCCACAACTGCACATTCCACGCAACGCGATTTATCGCTTGCATATTCTCCAGGAGTTGCAGAACCTTGTTTAGAAATTGAAAAAAATCCTGAAGATGTATATAAATATACTGCTATAGGAAATTTAGTTGCCGTTATTTCGAACGGAACAGCCGTTTTGGGATTAGGCGATATTGGCGCACAGGCAGGAAAGCCTGTAATGGAAGGCAAAGGTCTTCTGTTTAAGATTTATGCCGATATTGATGTTTTTGATATTGAAGTTGACACCAAAGACATAGATAAGTTTATTGAAACAGTTAAAATGATTGCTCCTACTTTTGGTGGTATCAATCTTGAGGATATTAAAGCTCCAGAATGTTTCGAAATTGAGCGCCGCTTGAAAAAAGAGTTGAACATTCCATTAATGCATGACGACCAACATGGTACTGCCATTATTTCTTCTGCTGGTTTGCTAAATGCAATGGAAGTAGTAGGTAAAAAAATTGAAGATATTATTGTTGTTGTAAATGGTGCCGGAGCTTCAGCAATTTCCTGCACGCGACTTTACAAAAAATTAGGCGTTAGGCCTGAAAATATAGTGATGTGTGATAGCAGAGGAGTTATCCGAAGCGACAGACCCAGCCTAAGCCTTGAAAAGAAAGAATTTGCAACGGACAGAGATTTAAATACTTTAGCAGAAGCAATTGTCGGAGCCGATATGTTTTTAGGCCTTTCGGTAGCGGGTGTTTTAAAGCAGGAAATGCTCAAAAGCATGAATAAGAACCCTATTGTTTTTGCACTAGCCAATCCTAATCCAGAAATCACTTTTGAAGATGCCCATGCTGTTCGTAAAGATGTTATCATGGCAACTGGACGCTCTGATTATCCAAATCAGATTAACAATGTTTTAGGTTTCCCCTATATATTCAGAGGCGCACTTGATGTTCGTGCCACTGGCATTAATGAAGAGATGAAATTGGCCGCAGCTTATGCAATTGCCGCACTTGCTAAAGAGCCAGTTCCTGAAGAAGTAAATCAAGCATTTCACAGTGGAAATCTGACATTTGGTATAGATTATTTAATTCCTAAACCTACTGATCCTCGTTTGATTGAAACCGTTGCACCTGCAGTTGCTAAAGCAGCTATGGATTCTGGTATCGCAAAAAATCCAACTGAAGACTGGAATGCATACAAAGAAACTTTGCGTATGCGCCTAGGCATAGGCAATCCTCTATTACGTCAGATAAAAGAAAAAGCTAAAAAGAACGTTAAACGAATCGTATTTGCCGATGCCGAAAACTATAAAATGTTGAAAGCCGCAGAAATTCTTATTAACGAAAAGATGATAATACCTATTTTATTAGGTAATAGAGAAACAATTTTAAAAATTGCACATGAAAATAATTTGGAGATTGATAATATTGAGATAATCGACCCAAAGGCTGACGATCAACTAAAATTAAGGACTCAGTTCGCCGAATTATTATTCGAAAAACGTAAACGGAAAGGGATGAAGTTTGAAGATGCATCGGATAAAATGAAGCATAGGTCCTATTTTGCTCCTGGCATGGTTGAATCCAATATAGCAGATGGTATGGTTTCTGGGCATACGAAAAACTATCCAGATGCAATTCGTCCTGCATTACAAGTAATTGGCAAAGCCGAAAATGCCAAATTAGTTTCTGGAATGTACATTTTCCTTTCAAAAAAAGGGCCCTTATTCCTTGCAGATACAACAGTAAATAAAAACCCAACTTTTGAGCAGTTGGTCGAGATTACACTTCAAACGGCCGAATCAATTCGTCAATTTGGTATAGAGCCTAGAATTGCCTTGCTTTCTTATTCTAATTTTGGATCAAATGAAGGTTTTTCACCTAATACTATGCGCGATATTGCTGCATATTTGCATAAAAATCATCCCGATTTGATAGTGGACGGCGAAATGCAAGCTAATTTTGCATTAAATAAAGATCTTCTAAAACGCAAGTTCCCTTTCTCAAAATTAGCCGAAACAGGTGCTAATACCTTGATTTTTCCAAATTTATCATCAGGAAATATTGCGTATAAATTAATGCAATCAACAACCGATTATAAAGTAATTGGACCTATTCTAAATGGATTTAAAAAATCAGCACACATTCTTCAATTGAGTAGTTCTGTTGACGAAATTGTTGATATTGCTATGATTGCAAGCATCAATGCTTCTTATAAAAATAAATAATTTTTTTTATAATCAATATAAATAGCTATAAAACTGGCACGTATTCACATATGTGCCAGTTTTCATATTACAGATTTAGTATATTTGTTGCTTTTAATGCAAACGATTGAAATTTATACAATTCAAAATTATTTAATATGGCTAAAAAGATTGATAAAATTAAAACTGCACTAGCATCTTATGGGATAGTAGATGCTGAAGAAATTTATTACAACTTGTCTTATGATGAGCTATATGCACACGAAACCAATCCTTCATTAGAAGGTTTTGAACAAGGACAAGTATCTGAATTAGGGGCAATTAATGTAATGACTGGAATTTTTACAGGACGCTCCCCTAAAGATAAATACATTGTTGAGGACGATGTGACAAGAGATACAATTTGGTGGAATACACCAGGGTCGCCTAACGACAATAAACCAATTACTCCAAAAGTTTGGTCTGAATTAAAAGAAACAACTACTAATCAACTTTCGGGTAAAAAATTGTATGTTGTTGACACTTTTTCTGGTGCAAACGAGGATAGCCGATTAAAAGTTCGCTTTATTATGGAAGTAGCTTGGCAGGCTCACTTTGTTACAAATATGTTCATCAGACCTACTGCTGAAGAATTAGAAGTATATGGAGAACCTGACTTTGTTTCGTTAAATGCTTCAAAAACCGTTAATCCTAATTGGGAAAAGCAAGGCTTAAACTCAGAAGTTTATACCGTTTTTAATCTGACGGATAAAATGCAAGTTATTGGTGGAAGCTGGTACGGTGGCGAGATGAAAAAAGGAATTTTTGCGATGATGAACTATTACCTTCCATTACGCGGAATGCCGGCAATGCATTGCTCTGCTAACAGAGGAACAGATGGTGATGTTGCGATTTTCTTTGGTCTTTCTGGTACTGGAAAAACTACCTTGTCAACTGATCCAAAGCGCCAATTAATTGGTGATGATGAACACGGTTGGGATGATGAAGGAATTTTTAATTTTGAAGGTGGATGTTATGCTAAAACGATAAACCTTGATCCTATTGCTGAACCTGATATTTATAATGCGATAAAACGAGATGCTCTACTAGAGAATGTAACACTTGACGAAAACGGTAAAATAGATTTTAAAGATGGTTCCGTAACTCAAAACACTCGCGTTTCTTATCCAATCTATCATATTAAAAATATTGTTAAACCTGTTTCAAAAGCAGGACACGCAAACAAAGTAATTTTCCTTTCAGCTGATGCTTTTGGTGTACTGCCTCCTGTTTCTAAACTAAATCATGATCAAATACAATATCATTTCTTATCAGGATTTACTGCAAAACTAGCAGGTACAGAACGTGGCGTAACTACACCTCAGCCTGCTTTTTCAGCTTGTTTTGGAGCTGCCTTCTTATCCTTACATCCAACTAAATATGGTACGGAATTGGTAAAGAAAATGGATGCTCATAATACTGAGGCTTATCTTGTAAATACAGGTTGGAATGGAACAGGAAAGAGAATTTCTATTCAAGATACACGTGCTATAATTGACGCTATTCTTGATGGTTCTATTGAGAAAGCTAATACTAAAATGATGCCTATTTTCAATCTTGAAGTTCCTACGGAATTACATGGGGTAGATTCAAATATTCTTGACCCTCGCGATACTTATGCAGATGTTAAAGAGTGGAATAAAAAAGCTAAAGATTTAGCAGAGCGTTTTATTAAAAACTTTGCGAAATATACCGATAACGAACATGGAAAAGCATTAGTTGCTGCTGGACCTCAACTGTAAATTGATATCGAAGTGATAATCACTTAATAAATTTAGCCATTTCAATTCATTTTGGAGTGGCTTTTTTTGCTATTCTTCACGAATGAATTAGTTTAGTTGAACAAAAAAAACTAGATTATGGAAATTTTTTCGCTTAACAAAACAAGTATTAATTGGCTATACGATGCCGCTCGCTGGTCGAGATTCATTGCCATTTTAGGGTTTATCATGATTGGCTTTTTAGTTTTTGTTGGTATTATTATGGGACCCGTTCTGTCAGTTTTAAATGAAGATATGGATATCTCATCAGACCGATTTGGATTATCTAGCGGTATAATCGCTGCTATTTATATTATGATTGCAGTGTTATATTTCTTCCCGATTTATTATTTATTTCAATTTTCGCAGGGCATTATTAAAGCCTATAAAACTAATAATGAAGATATCTTAAACACTTCTTTTCGCTTTTTAAAAAGTCACTATAAATTTATCGGCATTATGTTGATAGTAGTATTAGCGACTTATTTTGTAGCTTTTGGTGTAGGTACGATTGCATTAATTGCTAAATAAGTATCTATTGGCACTGAGAAAATAAGTGCTTCTCACTTAGTCAAAAGGGGACAAAATAATTACGATAATTTGAAATCAAATTGATTTACTCTTGACTAAAGTAAACAACATTTAATATTTCTTTCTTTTTGTATTTTATTAAAAATGCCATTAGATTAGCATACTATAAGCATGCATTAAATGAAAAATAGATTCAATAATATTACTTCAAAAGAATGGCTACCCTTTCAAAAATCTTGGTTTTTATTTCAAGATAACGAAACTCTTTATTCTGAACACATTAGGTTCTTTATGAAATTTGATGACGAACAATCAATGCCTAATATTTATTATTATGGAACGAATCGTAAAACATTAAAAGAAGTTGCAGAAAAAAATAAGGCAAACATCGTTATAGACTTTACTGATGATATCCAATATGCATTGATTGATTTAAGATCCAAAATTGATGAAATTAACACAATTGATGAATTCAGAAATCTAAAAAGAGAGATTCTACTTTTAACAAAAAATCTATTTGCAATATTAAAAAATAGGCGTTTCATTACTATTTTATTGCATAATAAAACTATAAATGATAATTATTATCCTCTAGCATGGGATTTATCATATTCAATATCAAGTGGATTTAGTCTTAAAGATGAAAAAATTGCTTGCTTAACTCCCACAGATCAAAAGCAATTAAACAATGAAGTTTTTTATCTTCTAAATTTCAGAAAAGATGAAAATTCAAGTGGACAATTTGAATATATAGATACAGAATTAACTTGTCCGAATACCAATATATCTAAGGACTTTAGCAAATACACTAAACAGTGGGACATTATCAAACCTCCGCCTAGAAATAAAAAAGAAATTTTACACCCGGCCAAATTTCCTGAAAATTTAATAGAAGATTTCATTGAAGTTTTTTCAAATGAAAATGAAAATATATTTGATCCTATGAGTGGAACAGGTTCGACTCAGTTGGCAGCATTAAAAAAAGGAAGAAACGGTTATGGAACAGAATTAAGCGAGTATTTTGCAAAAATTGCAAATGATCGTTTAGAAGAGTATTTACATCCTAAACAAAAATCCCTTTTCATTAAGGAAGAAAATAATGTGAAATTTAAAATCTTAAATTGCGATGTACGTGAGATAACAGATCATGATTTCCCAAGCATTGATTACATAATTACTTCACCACCTTATTGGGATATGTTGAATATGAAAGGTGCTGAAAACCAAGCTAAAAGAAAAGAAAAGGGATTAAAACTTAATTATTCTGATAACACAAAAGATTTAGGTAATATAGAAGATTATAACAATTTTCTAAATGAATTAACTGATATTTATTTGAATTTAATCGAATTACTTAAGCCAGGAGGATATATTACGATAATTGTTAAGAACATTAAAAAGAAAGGTAAAAACTATCCGTTTGCATGGGATTTAACGAGAAAAGTAAGTAGCAAATTAATAGTGTTGCCAGAATTTTTCTGGTTACAAGATGATATAAATCTTGCACCTTATGGATACGGAAATACTTTCGTGAGTAATACATTTCATCAATATTGTCTTAATTTTGTAAAGCCAATTAAATAATGAATATCACATACTCTTATGTGTATAATTATTGTTTTTTATCAAATTTTACCTATAATTTCATTGGAAAAAGATTTCAAATAGCATACAGGCAATGTCATGTTCGTAATTTTTGTCCATAAAACACCGTCGTACCAAGATAAAGAATTTCTACGGCCAATCTTTTTATACCAATAAGGTGAAACATGATTTATATAATTATTTGCTTCATTAGGACCTGTTTCTTTAAATAAGTTCCAAATAGTTTTGTCTGCAAACCCTGTAATTACAAGTTTTGGTCTTTTAAATACTGTGAATAAATCAGTATTGCTTTTTAAAAAATAATCCCAAAAGACTTTTGGAACGAATGGTTCACTTTTCGTAGGTAATCCCTTATATTTTTTGTAGCATTTTTGTAATATATCCGCTTGTCGCTTACTTAAATTTATATCAAAAAAGGGGTCTCTTCTCTCCCCATCCTTTAATTCTGCTCCTTTTAAAAAAGTAAATAAATGCTTTACACCTCTCGATTTTGAAATTTTTATACTATCCTTGGTACTCCACTGATCGCAGCGGTTTCTGCTTGGAATTAAGGCCGGTAAGTTTAAAATATCTTCAGAATAATCACCTTCCAAATAAAGTATATTGTTTTTAATATCCCATTCATATCCATTCAGCATAAAATCTCTTTTATCAACCTGCCAAAATGGAGTTTCGCATGTTTCAAAATTAACGTTAATATTATTGTTATTGCAATACCATTTAAAAAGACCTTCAGCTATTTTCCCTTTTGCTATGTTTATTACCCTTTTCTTCTGATTTGGAATTTTCATTCTGTCCGTAGTAAATGGAAAAGAGATTAATGAATATTTAACTGCATCTTCAACAATACTATCATATTCATCATTACTAGTATCAGAAACAATGATTATATCTGACTTTTTCATCATAATATATCAAGACCCGATTTTAAAAATAAGGCTATTAAGGTCTACAAAATTACTATATTGCTACACCGATTGCTGTAATTCAATGCAATATTGTGGCATTTTATTCCAAATATCAAATAATTTTAAACTTAATATGAATATATTTTTAAGTCTATATGCTTGTTTTACAGCTTTTTAATTCAACAAAAGCAAAAAAGAATACTAACAAAAAATCCAACAATAAAACCAGCACGAGTTTGGGAATTATGTGGGCTTTTAATATTAAACTATAAGAAATAGAAGTCCTGTTATCAAAAAAAATAGCAAAAAACTTTCCCTTGGATACTCAATCAGACGAAAAGAGTATCGAAAAGTTTTTTGCTATTGCTTTCTCAATTATTTATAAGCATTAAAGCTTAATTTCTTCCCCAGATTTATTAAAGAATTTGAATTCTAAAAAGTGAAATGTCGTACTTTCTTTTACTTTAATCCAACGTTTGAATTCCCAAAACAACTTTCTCTGAAATGAACTAAATCCTGTTTTCAGATAAGCATAAACATAAGGATGTACTATCAAAGTAAGTCCTCTCTCATTTTGTTCCTGAATCAAATAACTCAATTTATTATGAATTTCGTCGATCAATAAAGAGCTGGGAACTATTTCGCCACTTCCAGCACAAACCGGACACTGCTCTAATATAGAAATATTCATTTCAGGGCGCACACGTTGTCGCGTAATTTGAACCAAACCAAATTTAGTTGGTGGCAAAATAGTATGCTTTGCACGGTCTTTCGCCATTTCGTCTTTCATATGTTGAAATAGTTTACGGCGATTTTGTGCCTGAGCCATATCAATAAAATCAATCACAATAATTCCCCCCATATCACGAAGTCTCAACTGTCGAGCAATTTCGGATGCGGATTCGATGTTTACACTTAGTGCATTCTCCTCCTGTGATTTTTCTTTGTTAACACGATGCCCACTATTTACATCAATTACATGAAGCGCTTCGGTATGCTCGATAATCAAGTATATTCCACTTTTAATGGTAACAATTTTACCAAAAGAATTCTTAATCTGTTTATCAATCCCAAAGTGTTCGAAAATAGGGTCACTACCTTTGTATTCCTTAACAATATTAACTTTATCAGGCGCAAATCCACCAATAAAAGTTTTTACTTCATTAGCTAAATCGCGATCACTTACGTGAATATGATTAAACGATTCGCTTAATAAATCTCTTAATATTGTAGAAGTACGGTCAAGCTCGCTCACAACTTTTACTGGAGCTTTTGCTTTCAATAATTTGCTGGAAACTTGGTCCCAACGTTCTAATAAATAACTTAAATCAGAATGTAATTCGGCTACTTTTCTGCCTTCGGCAACAGTCCGAATAATAATCCCAAAATTTTCAGGTTTAATACTTCCTATAAGTCGTTTTAATCTTTTACGTTCGTCGCTACTCTTTATTTTTTGAGAAACTGATATTTTATTCGAAAAGGGTAAAAGCACGATGTATCTGCCGGCAAAAGATATCTCGGTTGAGATGCGAGGTCCTTTAGATGATATGGGTTCTTTAGCAACCTGCACTAATACTTGCATGTTTGGCTTTAAAACCTCAATAATTTTGCCGGTTTTTTCAATGTCATTTTCCAATTCAAAGTTGGAAAAATCAATTTTTTCTTTTTTATCGCTTAAACTCTGGCGTGTATATTTGTTGAGTGAGCGCACTTGAGCACCTAAATCCAGGTAATGCAAAAAAGCATCGCGTTCATAACCAACATCTACAAATGCCGCGTTTAAACCTGGCATTATTTTTCGTACTCTACCTAAATAAATATCACCAACACTATAGTTGTTGCTATTCTTATCTTGGTGAATTTCAACAAGTTGACCTTCTTCCAATAAAGCAATTTCTACTTCCGAGGAGCGAGAATCGATAATTAATTCTTTGTCCACATTCGTTGTTTTTTTAGGTACATAAAGTAAGCACTTAACTTTTAAGTGCCGGAAGATAACAAGGAAGGAAATTAATTTTGAATAGTCGGCGGCATAAGCCAACTAATCAGTTGCATAAATAAAACGAGATCTGCCATGTAACCCGGGTCACATAACAAATCTCATTATGCATAAATCAAATTATTTCTTTTTATGCCGATTTTTTCTAAGACGTTTTTTACGCTTATGCGTAGACATCTTATGTCTTTTTCTTTTTTTACCGCTTGGCATTTTCTACTCTTTTTAGATTTATTTAACTTTTGTCTTAACCTCATTAACAAAGGTCTTGGCAGGTTTGAACGCTGGAATATTATGTGCAGGAATAATAATAGTAGTATTCTTAGAAATATTTCTTCCAGTCTTTTCAGCTCTTTTCTTGATAGTAAAACTGCCAAAGCCTCTTAAATAAACATTTTCTCCACCTGCCATAGAACCCTTAATGGATTCCATAAATGCTTCAACAGTTTTTTGAACGGCAATTTTTTCGATTCCAGTCTTTGCTGCAATATCAGTTACAATTTCTGCTTTTGTCATGATAATATCGGTTTTAAATTATTTCATTATATTTGTAATGGGTTGCAAAGATATATATTTTTTTATACTTCAATAGAATTTTTATACTTTTTTTACGCCTAATTCGCTCACTGATAATTGTTTTAACTTTTCTCTTCATATCGCAACAATTGACAAAGTAGTATAAGTATCATAATCGGAATTTAATTGGGTAGCTGTCCGCTGACCTGTGCATAATTTACCTTTCAAAGATAATATATCAATAGACTCTTATCAATAAGATGATGATCTTTTATCATAGTTTTCTTTAAAGTTATAAAATCTTAAGAAATTTGTATAGGGCTAATATACGGATATTTACTATTACAACCCATCATTATTTTCATTTATTATCTCTTCATAAATTATATTTTCTCTTCTCAAGTTGGAAGAAAATTTATAAATCCGAATTAATAAATGCAACTATATTCCATACAAAAATTGGCAAAATCATCTCTACGTCTCATTGAACAATTTTAGTCGGTTTTTAGATTAAGGCAAACTACTAATTATTTTACCTTTGCAAATAAAAAATTCGATATGATATCAATTAAAACTTTTGCATATAATCCATTTCAAACAAACACATATATACTAAGTGACGAAAGTGGTGATGCCATAGTTATTGACCCTGCTTTTGCAAGCCCTATTGAAGAAGGAGAATTCGATGACTATTTGAATAAAAACAATTTGAAATTGGTTGGTGCTTACAATACTCATTTGCATTTTGATCATTGTTTTGGTGCAGCATATATTAAGAAAACCTATAGTTTTGGATATGCTGCTCATCCTGATGGAATACAATTCATAAAAGGAGCCGCTAAACAAGCATCAGTTTATGGTGTGCAAATTCCTGAAATTGAAGCTCCTTCAATATATATTACCGAAAAGGATACTATTAAATTTGGCAACAGCGAATTACGCATATTAAATACTCCTGGACATGCTGACGGAAGCTTATGTT
Organism: Bacteroidales bacterium; assembly: GCA_027858955.1. GTDB lineage: Bacteria > Bacteroidota > Bacteroidia > Bacteroidales > UBA12170 > UBA12170. The sequence continues at coordinate 34,529 of JAQIBR010000183.1, read as the reverse complement.
TTGTTTCGGATAGCGACAGATTTGTTATAACTGGCGATGTTTTATTTCGCGAAAGTATTGGTAGAACTGATTTACCTACTGGGAATCTGGATTTGCTTTTAGAAAGCATTCATAATAAATTATTTGTCTTAGATGGGAATTATAAAGTGTATCCTGGTCACGGTCCTGGCACTACAATTGCAGAAGAAATTGCTGGAAATCCTTTTCTTAAATTCGGAGAAATACATTAGAAACATCCAGTTGCATCATGCAATTAAAATGTCCTTTTGGACATTTAGAATATCCAAGCTTGCTGCACGGACGGCAACTTAAATCTTTATTTTCTATTATACTCACATTATCAATATTTTGCGGCATATAAGGATACATTCCAAACTCAGGAATTGTATTTCCCCATATTGAAATTGTCCTTTTTTGATAAGCTGCAGCTATATGCATCAAACCTGTATCCCCTGTTATAACTATTTCCGCATCGCGTATTAAGGCCGCTGATTGATTTAAATTAAGCTCATCACAAGCATTATAAATTGGTTGGGCAAACAATTCTCCTATTAATTTTTCACCTAGCTCTTTTTCTCCTGCTCCGCCCAAAAGCAAAATAGGTAGTGGAGAAATCCTGGCCAATTCTGCCCATTTTTCCAAAGGAATTTTTTTTGTAAAATATGTGCCTGCTAATGCAAATACTACATATGCTTTTTGAAATGTTTTCGGTAATATGTTTTTTATTTTGATGTTTTCTTCACCTTCAAAATAATCAAGTCCTAAGTTATCATTCTCAAGCCCCAAGAATTTCAATGCATCAAAATACCTATCTACTAAATGTTTATCAGGCAAACGATTGATTTTTAAATGAACCCGCAGCCATTTTTCGAAATTCAATTTGTCAAAACTGATACTCTTAACACCAAGCTTTCTTTTAACCAAATAACTGCGAAAGTTTTTATGTAAATCAATAATCAAATCGAATTTTTCTTGCTTTAATTTTGGTATTACTACCTGAAGATTCTTATCAAAGCTGTGGATTTTAGTCAAATAAGGATTGTTTTCTAAAATGACTGTAAATTGTTTTTTTGTTAAGAAATGAATCTCAATTCCAGATAATTGTTGATTAATGACACGAATGACAGGAGTGGTTAAAACCAAATCGCCAATAGAGCTAAACCTTATCAAAAGAATTTTTTTCACTACTTTTTTTACAAAACTACTGCAATATCTTGTATTCTTCACCATATTTGTAGTTCAATTAACCTGGAGCATGAAATCGAAAACCAAAAGCATTTGGGCCATTCATATAGCTGTTTTACTTTTCGGTTTTGCCGGATTATTTGGTAAATGGGTTGATATGCACGCTGCACTTATTGTCTTTGGGCGAGTGTTTTTTGCTGCCTTTTTCTTATTTATTTATTTGCTTTATACCAAAAAATCTTTCCGTTTAAACAAATTAAGCGATTACTTAAATTTATTTTCAGCAGGAGTGCTATTGGCTTTTCATTGGTTTACGTTTTTTTATTCGATACAAATTTCAAGTGTGGCGATTGGTATTTTGGGGGTTTCTACTTTTTCAATCTTCAGTGCTCTGCTTGAATCTCTGTTTTTTAAAGAAAAATTTTGTTATAAAAATCTTATTCCTGCTTTTTTAAGCGTAATAGGAATTTACATTATTTTGCCTGAATTCAGCTTCGAAAATGAAATCACACAAGGCTTGTTTTGGGCAATTATTTCAGGATTTGCTTTTGCTTTGATTTCATTTTTAAATCGAAAACAAGTACAAACATATAGCGGAGGCATAGTTGCTTTTTATCAAGATATTAGCGCAACTTTAGTCTTAATTCCTGTGCTCTTTCTAGTCGATTTTGAGGTAAATTTGGTTGGAATTGGTCAACTTATTTTGCTGGGAGGAATTTTTACGGCAGTTGCTCACACCTTGTTTATAAATGGATTAAGCACAATTAAAGTTCATAAAGCCAGTGTAATTGCTAATTTGGAGCCTGTTTATGGAATTATGTTTGCCTTTATCCTTTTAGATGAATTTCCAAGTTGGAATGTATTACTTGGAGGAGCCATAATTGTTGGGATGGCATTTTGGGTCAGTTTAAGCAAAAAGTGATACTTCCTACCTGCAGATTAATATGTCTTAGTCATGCTTTCGGGAATGGCTAAAATAAAATCAGCCTTATTAAGGTAATCTTCTTCTAATTCTTCTACTTCTTTTTGTTCAACGCTGCTAATTGTTAGAATTTTTAAATCCGGATTAGCTTGAAGCAAATACCAAACAATACTCTGAAAGTCATCGGAATGATAGGAGCCATTATAATGCAGAAATAGTTTCCCCAGCGACCAGTTTTTAAGGATAAATTCAGCCATTGTTGCGTCTTTAGCGGCCTGAGCTTTAGGCAGATTTTCATTCACATGCGGACTGTCTTTCATCATTTCCAAAATACTTTTGTATGCAGAGAGTGTGCTATCATATTTAATTGGAAGTTTAGCAATATAATTTTTCGCTTGCGCGGATAAGCTATCCAAACCTTCGAAGCCTTCACTGTTTACTAGAGCAGCATATCGGCGCGGGATATTAGTTGCTATAAATTTTAAGCTACTGTCTTTAGCAAATTCTAATAAGGGTTTATAATCAGTTTTATAATTGGGCCATAAACGTACTTCCTTTTCAAAATTTGATTGCTTGATATCTTTATTGAAATACTCATCAATTAAAAGCTGATTGTCCGTTTCAAACATTTCGCCACCCAAAATTAAATTAGTGTCTATAGTGGCATACAATTCTTTGGTTAATTCTAATTGCAACCAATGGCCAATGGGATTATTATGTAATTCTCCAAAAAATACAATATCAGCTTCTTGTAAAGCATCAACCATTTTATTAAACTTAACTGCTTTCCCATCTTTCAGAAACAATCGATAAGCTGGTTTGTCTGATTTAAAAGCAGATAGAGCTACAAGGGCCAATACGAAAAAGCTGATTTTTAATCTTTGCATATTTTCTTTTAGGAAGTTTACTTATTTTATAGTTTCTGCTTGTTCCAATATAAGCTCATAAAAATAACCATATCCAAAATCTTTGTTCACAGATACAATTCCTTCAAAAGTAATAATATCACCCTCTTTAACTATTTCATTTGAAGTGATTGTTAAATCAAATTTATCTTGAAAAGATGTGCCATCTTGAATATGAATCCAATTAGTCTGCATAATTTCCGGGCTAAATTTTACGACTTTTCCACGTACTTTTACTTTTTGGCTATTAAATGTTTCCATTTGTTCATATAGCTCACCAATACTAATAGCATTTTCAGGTAAATCAATATTTATCTTATGTTGTTCAGTTGTAATTTTTCCGATAGATTTTTTGGCACTCATAGTATTATCGATACTAGGCGGTGCTAAATCCTGAGGGTTTTTTGAAACACGTGATAAAAACAAAACCTCATCAAATGGTCTTTCTAGCTCTTTACTAAAATAATCTTTCATTATAAGTGGGTCTTCATAATAAAAAACTTCTCCTTCTATAACTTGGCGAGATGTTAGAGCAAACCATCGTTTTGCACCACCTTGGTCACCCAAAATGTATACATATCCAGCTGCTTCCATATGTTCTAATACAACAAAGCTTTCGGGTCCATCTTTAGTTTTTGTTGATTCCTCTGCAGTGTTCTGATTGTTTTTACAACTAATTAAAATAATCAATAATAAAGATAGAAAGGCAATTTTTTTCATGATTTTATACGTTTAATAAATTTGGCTATAAATATACTTGCTGAAAATTAATTTGTATTGTAATGAATTCTATTTACTTATACATTTTCATATAGAATATTAAGCAAAGTAAAGAAATTTTCGTTAAATATGCTGTTAATAAAGTCATAAAATCATTTTTTTCAATTGATTAAAAACGCTTTCTCAAACTTAAATAAACCCGATTATACTGATTATCTGATTCAAAAACACCTTCATAACTGGCTGAGAAGCTTAGGTTATTAACAATATTCCAAAGCAAATTAATCTCTGCTATATCCTGCTTGAGTGGACTTGTACTGTTAACAAATTCGTAATTAACATTACGGTAATTTAAACCCACATTAAGTTTGCCAGAAAATAAATCTTTGTTCAGGCGAGCGCCGTAAATCTTGCCATCCATATAAGACGTTTGTAGCAAATTAGCTGTAACACTCAATGATGCTTTTAAATATGGTAATTGTGAGTATCGAACAAAAGCATTGGCATTCTTTGTCGGGCGACTATCCTCAGGGCGATAACGATAACTGGCACTTACTCCTAAAGATACTTTTTTTAGTGGCCGAAAATTCATTCGAATACGATAACCCTGACGAGTAGATGATTCCAGAATACTATCCGCTAAATTTTGAAATGTCTCATAATAAACAACGTTCTTTCTCGCATCATACGATGCTGTTGCCGAAAATTTTGAACTAAAACGATATCGTAATGATGCATAAAAACTGGTTAAACTGAACTCGTTTTTTGGAAGCCCATTTTCTAAACGATACATATCAACCTCAAAAGAAACAAAAGTGAATAGATTTTTTGCTAATGAATTGGATTGCTGGAAATACATAAATCTCCTGTCAGTTTTGCCAGCGTTTTTTTGTTCGAAAACTGAATATGTGTTTTCAAGCATTCCACTATTTCCTCTAATCTTATGAGAGATATAACCTCCGAATTCAAATAAAGAAAAATCAATACTATAATCAGTATAGCTTGGGCGTGAGCCAATTACAGCACCAAAAGTAAAACTATTTAAAGTTGTTTCTACCTGTAAACCATCTACTGCACCTACATTAGCAATCTTGTTGTTGATTCTTCTACCTAACCAAACTCTTGTGTTTTTACCTAAATCTAAACGTGCTGCTAAACTATATAGTTTTAAATCGCTTATGCTAATAGGCACTGCAACACCATCATAAGAACGATGGGAAAAGGCAACATAAGATTCAAGTGATATTGCGGAATTACTTATATTATTCGCATTTAAATTAAATGTATAACGAAAACGTTGATTATCATTATTAAAATTATTCGAAAAATTAGAATTGCTTGATAATTTTATCCGTCCATATACATTTTGCTTATACTTTCCAGTCTCAACAACAGGCGAAGTTTCTTGTGAAACTCTAACTTCATTTGTTTCGGGCAGCAATGCTATACCTGTTTCTTGATCTTCTTTAATGAGTTTTTTTGCTTTTTTTCCAAAACCTATAATCCGATCTCCAACTACAAATTTTTCTTTCGCAATTGCTTTAGTAACGCACGACATAGACGAAAGCTGCTCTACAATCAAAGCTGCTTTGAATTCACTTCCTTCCTGAATATATAGCGTATCACCTTTTTGCAATTCACTTGTGGATGCAAATTTTACATAAACATTTTGGGAGCTTACATATGAGATATTTCCTTCTAAAACGGATTTATTTTCCTGTGCTAAAAGCGATAAATTTCCAAAAAGAAAAATTACGCTAAATAATATATTTAATTTCTTCTTCATAGCTTATTTAATTAATCTTCTGTTCCGTTAGGATGACAATCAAAACAATTTATACTTGCATATACATATCCATTTTCGTCGCTATGCTCATCATCCATGTCTGCCCGATTGTGCTCATGACAATCAATACATGAAAATAGCGTATAATTACCTGAGTTAGTGTGGCAATCAGTACAAGAGTTCCACTCATCTTGATGTTCTCCACTATAAATAGGGAAATAAAGAGCATCATGATCGAAAGTGCTAGGTGTCCATGCATTAATTGTATGGCATTCAGTACAGTCTGTCGAAAAATTAGATGCTAAATGTGGCGGATCAAGAGCATTATTATAATCATCTATGTGACAACTTTCACAATCTGCTGAAATAGTTTCAAAATTTCCTGAAATATGGCATATAGCACAATCGTTGATAGCATGCCCTCCATTGAGAGGAAAGAATCCGTGTTCAAATCCATCTGATGACCAATCAGCAGATAGCATATTATGACAATCGAAACATTCAATTGAATAGCCAGCCAGAACATGGTTAGGACTTGTAGTAGACAAATATTCAGCACTATGGCAATCGTTACATTCTACTCCTAATGGCCTAAATTGCAATAAATTCTCAGTTAAGTGACACTCAAAACAATCTGCATTGGCATGAGGCCCGGTCAAGGGGAAACGACTATTAAAATGGATCTCTTTTACATTTCTTACTATCCAGGTTTGTAAGCTGTGGCATTCTTCACAATCATTTCCTAACAATTGCTGATGAACATCTAAATGACAGGAAACACAAGCGCTTTTTCCTTTTTCAGCTGAAAAATTCAAACTTAAATGACACATTTTACAATCTATTTGTTGATGCTGACCAATCAAAGAAAATCCAGTTTGATTGTGATCAAAGGTATTATTATGTGTATTTACTAACCAGCTGCCTGTAGAGTGACATTCGCTACAATCATTAAGCAGCTCGTCTCCATGTGGTGATTTTTGAGCAATAACATTTATTGAAAATAGTAATCCCAAAATTAAAAATGGCAGTTTGCACATAAAATCTCCTTTATTTTTATAATGATAAAATATCTTTCATATAGTTCTTTCTAATCACTCTCACCATTAGGGTGACATGACAAACAACTTATACTGTTAAACACATAATCATTTACATCACTATGTTCATCATCCATATCTGTTTGATTGTGTTCATGGCAATCAATGCAAGAAAATAAGGCATAATTACTAGTTAATGTATGGCAATCAGTACATGAATTCCACTCACCCTGATGCTCTCCACTATAAATCGGGAAATATAATCCATCATGATCAAAAGTACTTGGTTCCCAGGCAGTCTGTGAATGACATTCGGTACAATCTGTTGGGAAATTAGAAGATAAATGGGCTGGATCGGTAGTGCTATTATAATCTTCGGAATGACAATCGAAGCAAGTATTAGGTGTATTAACATATCCTCCTGAATGACATTCCAAACAATCATTTGCTATTAGGTCATGAGCACCCTCTAATACATAAACAGTATTATGATCAAAGGTACTTGGTGTCCACGCACTTTGTGAATGACAGTCAGTACAATCTGTAGAGAAATTTGACTCTAAATGCGAGGGGTCCGTAGTGCTCGTATATTCATCAGTATGACATGCATAACAAGTATTGGGAGTATTAGTATAATCTCCTATATGACATTCCGCACAATCATTCGCAATTAAGGCATGAGCTCCTTCCAATACATAAACTGAATTATGATCAAATGTACTTGGCGTCCACGCACTTTGTGAATGACAGTAAGTACAGTCGGTGGAGAAATTTGACTCTAAATGCGAGGGGTTGGTAGTACTATTATAATCTTCGGAATGACAATTGAAGCAAGTATTTGGTGTGTTAACGTATCCTTCTGAATGACATTCCAAACAATCATTTGCTATTAAGGCATGAGCACCCTCCAATACATAAACAGTATTATGATCAAATGTACTTGGTGTCCACGCACTTTGTGAATGACACTCTGTACAATCGGTAGAGAAATTTGACTCTAAATGTGATGGGTCGGTAGTGCTTGTATATTCATCGGTATGACATGCATAACAAGTATTGGAAGTATTAGTATAATCTCCTATATGACATTCAGCACAATCATTCGCAATTAATGCATGAGCACCCTCTAATACATAAACTGTATTATGATCAAATGTACTTGGTGTCCAAGCGCTTTGTGAATGACAGTCAGTACAGTCCGTAGAGAAATTTGATTCAATATGTGATGGGTCAGTAGTGCTAGTAAATTCTTCTGTATGACATGTATAACATGTATTTGGTGTATTGATATAACCATCAGAATGACATTCTACACAATCATTTGCAATTAAAGCATGAGCTGCTTCCAATACGTATACTGTATTATGATCAAATGTGCTTGGTGTCCAAGCGCTCTGCGAATGACAGTCAGTACAGTCTGTGGAGAAATTTGATTCTAAATGTGATGGATCAGTGACTCCATTATATTCTTCAGTATGGCAACCAAAACAAGTATTTGGAGTATTGATATAACCATCAAAATGACATTCCGCACAATCATTTGCAATTAATGCATGTGCATCTTCCAATACATAAACAGTATTATGTTCAAATGTGCTTGGAGTCCATGCACTTTGTGAATGACATTCAGTACAGTCTGTAGAGAAATTTGATTCTATATGTGAAGGGTCGGTTGTACTATTATAATCTTCAGTATGACAGGCATAACATGTATTTGGAGTATTGATATAACCATCAGAATGACATTCTGCACAATCATTTGCAATTAATGCATGTGCATCTTCCAATACATAAACAGTATTATGATCAAATGTACTTGGAGTCCATGCGCTTTGTGAATGACATTCAGTACATTCTGTAGAGAAATTTGACTCTAAATGTGATGGATCGGTAGTGTTATAATCTTCTGTATGACAATTATAACATGTGTTTGGTGTATTGATATAACCATTAGAATGACATTCCGCACAATCATTTAATATTAATGCATGAGCTCCTTCCAGAATATAAAATTCATTATGAATTTCAAAAGTCGCAGGCGACCATCCAGGATTAGTAGAGTGACAATCTAAACAATTAATGGAGAAATTTGATGAAGCATGTGGAGGATTTATGGCACTATTATAATCATCCATATGACAGGTTTCACAATCAGGTGATTGAGATTCATAAGGTCCGGTACTATGACAATCAATACAATCATCTAATGCATGTCCTTCAGTGAGAGGGAAAAAATCATGTTCAAAATTGGAAGACTTCCAATCAACCGTGAGCATGCTATGACATTCTAAACAATCCATAGTATAACCAGATTGAAGATGATTTGGATTTGTAGTAGCCACATAATCATCACGATGACAATCCATACATTCGATCCCCATGGGTCGGAATTGCAATAAATTTTCGGAAATATGACAATCAAAACAATCAGCATTTGCATGAACACCCACTAACGGAAATCTGCTATTAAAATGAATTTCACTAACATCATTAATAATCCAGGTATCTGATGTATGACAGAGCTCACAATCATTTCCTAAAACTTGTTGATGAACATCCAAATGACAAGAAGTACAACTATTTTTTCCTTTTTCCTCAGAAAAAACTAAGCTCACATGGCAAGCATTACAATCAATTTGACTGTGTTGTCCATCCAATAAAAATTCAGTGGAAGAGTGATTAAAGGTAATAGTTAACACATTCACTTGCCAACTACCTGTACTGTGACACTCGCTACAATCAATTTTTAATTTTTCTCCATGAGGTGATTGCTGAGCAAAAATTCCTAATGAAAACAATAACGCTATTATTATGAATGACAATCTGCGCATTTATACTCCTTTAATTTATAAATTATATATTTTCCTTTTTCGTTTGTATTTTCTTTATGGCATTCTTTACAAGTAACTTTTTCGTGTGCTCCATCTATAGGAAATAGGGTTTTACTGTGATCAAAATTCTCGATAGTCCATTGTTCTAAATTGTGACACTGAGTACAATTTGTTGAGCCTTCCTTATCAAATTGCTGATAATGAATATCTTTATGGCAATCGATACAATTTCCCGTAAACTTTTTGAAATTTTGCGTGTCAATTCCTGTTTTAGAATTTGGGAAATGACAAGCACGACAATTTTGTTTTTGATGCGCACCTCTTAATTTAAAATCTGTTAGATTATGATCAAACTTCACTTCGGCCCATTGATTTTCGCTATGACAAACTTTGCAATTTTGCGCTGGATAGAACTTTTCGGTGATAAAATCCCTATGAATATCTTTATGACAATCAACACATTGCAATCCTATTTGGCGGAATTTCCAGTCTTCACCTTTCAGGTGGCAAGCAAAACAAGGTGTTGCCAGGTGAGCTCCGTTTAAAGCAAAATCAGATTTATTGTGCTTTTCAAATGAATAGAAAGATGGGGTGAACCCTTTTACACTGTGACATTCAGAACAATCAGGATCTTTATTTTCTTTATCCAATTCGTTTTGATGATCGTCTTTGTGACAATCGGTACAGTTGTTATGAGCCAACGCATTTGTAAGTTTAACTTTATGACATTTTTTACAATCAACTTTTAGATGCAAACCATTAAGTGGATAATCCGTTAAATTGTGATTGAAATTTTTAGACTCTTTTATCTCAAGGAAGGAGTTTTCGTTATGACATTCAGTACAATTTTGACCGAGTTTATTTTTGTGGATATCTGCATGACAATCAGTGCATTTGCCATATTTTATATCAGAGAACTCTTGGAAATCAACTTCATTTCTAATTTCTTTTTTATGGCATTTTATACAATCAACATCACGATGTTTTCCTTTAAGTTTATATTCTGTCTTGCTATGATCAAAACCTAAAGCTGGTTTAAATCCTTTATGGTCATGACATTCAGTGCAATTTTTAGATAGCGTATTTTGATGATAATCTTTATGGCAGCTTAAACATTCCTTGCTTAATCCTAAATAAGTATTTTTCTTTTCGAGTATTTCTTCTTCAACAATAAATAGCTTTTTATGACATTCTTGGCAATCTAATTCGATATGTTTTCCGAGTAATTTATAACCCGTTAAGTTGTGATTAAAAGTGTCTTTTTTGAAACGGATAATTTCAAAATTTCTTCCATGATGATCATTATGACATTTGGCACACTCTTTTCCTTTTACCTCAACTGAAGCATGATAGCCAGTATTTTGATCGATTCTGCTTTTTATCTCTTTATGACAATCCAGACATTTTTCGTTTGTTAACTTATTACCTAAAACATGACATTCAGTACAATTAGACATTCCCTCCATATGAGCATGAGCCTCTACTAAATCACCTGGAGAAATTTGAGAGTAGCTTACTATGCTGAATAACAGTAAATTAACCCATAAAATTAAAATTGTTTTTTTAGTCATTCGATTTTATTTTTTATGAGTTAACACTGCTTCACCAAACTTGCGTGAAATTTCGATACCTGCTTTTTGTAAAAATTGTGTTGGTAATTCGCCACCTGCAAAAATATATACCTTGTCTGCTGGTAAAAAGCTCTCTTCTTCAAGCGCATCTTCTTTTAAATAGATTCCTTTTTCATCAATGCTTGTGGGATTTGAATGAAAACGCACATCTACTTTTCCGTCTCTAACTGCCTGCATTATCTGTTCTTCATTTTTAGGTTTTGCACGGTTAAAAGCTTTTCCACGATAAGACATTTTAACTTTATTTTGATCGGCAAGCAAAAGAGCAGATTCTATAGCAGAGTCACCGCCACCAACAACGACAATATTTTTATCATTAATTAATTCAGGCTCTAATAAGCGATAAGCAACCTTTTCAGTAATTTCCCCAGGAACACCTAATTTTCTAGGAGTTCCTCTTCTGCCAATTGCCAATAAAACTTTTCTTGAAGTAAGCTTATCTCCGTGAATAGTTTCAACTATAAATTGACTTTTTTTCTTTTCAATATGCTCTACCTTAGTGTTTTCCTTAACAACAATAGCATTCTTTGTTAATACTTCAAGCCAAAGGTCTAAAAGCTCGGTTTTACTAGTTTCGAAGAGTTTTACTTTTCCGTGAAGTGTTAAATCCATTGCTGATGTCATTACAACCTTGCCTCGTGGAAAAGTAAATACAGTACCACCAAGAGAATCTTGTTCAAGCGTGATAAACTTTAGTTTATGTTTTTTTGCTGTCAAAGATGCCGAAATACCTGCTGGCCCTGCTCCTACAATAATTAAATCATAATCAGCTTCAACATGTTGGTCAATAGTTTTTGCCATATTTTCAATAGCCTGTTTTCCTTGCTCTACGGAATTTTTTATAAGACCCATTCCTCCGAGCTCTCCTGCAATATACATTCCCGAAACATTAGTTTCAAAACTTGGATTAACATGAGGTAAATCTACGCCTCGTTTTTCTGTGCCAATATATAGACTAATTGCCTCTGTTGGACAAGCATGAAAGCAAGCTCCATGACCAATACACCTTGATGCATTTACAGAAACAGCTTTCCCTTTAACAATTCCTAAAATATCATTTTCAGGACAAGCCTCAATGCAGGCACCTGTTTGTATGCAACTATTAATATCAATAATTGGATGAAGAGAAACAGGCTCGTATAAACCTGCTGCTTTCGCCTTTACTATTTTTTCTTCAACTATTCGTGATTTCTTATTTTGATTGCGAACATAATAGATTATTAATCCAAGCATCAAAATAGCTACTGCAGAATATGTTATTATATTTTCTATTAAAACTGTCATAAAAAAATTTAGTAATTCGCTATAGCGAAGATTAAATCTGAAATTACACTAGCAACCTATATGTGATTAGACCTTGCCGACTAATTGGCTGATTAAAATATCCATCTATATCCAAAAAGTATGGTTACTCCAACATGAACTATCATAATTACTATCATAATAATTGCAAAAGGCAAATGTACAACATGCCAATATTCAAAAAGTTTTTGCATTAGTTCTAAACGTTTAATACGCTTATTAATTGCAAGTTCACTTTTGCAAAGTTTGATTATTTTCCTCCTATCTTTTTTCTTTAATTGCAAGTCCTTTAGGTGTTTTCTAATTAAACTTAAGCGACTTGTATTTGATGAAGCTTCTGAATCAAGAATGTTAAGAAATTGATCAGAAATTGCATAATTTTCTTTTAATTCGTTCTTGATATTTGTTTTATAATCTTCAATTTCAGCTAAACTCATTGCTCTGCCTTCTATAGTTTTTGGTATTTGAAGATAAATAAAACGGCCAATAACACCACTCAATGCCACGGCAACCATACTCCAAAAACTAACCGCGACAATACCTCCAAATTTAAATGCTGTATGAAACACAATTAAAATTGGGCCAAGTGTGCAAAGAAAAATATGGAATTCGAGCCAATATTTTAAAATGCCTAAACGAGACATTATTTTCGTTCGTTTTCTAGCCATATAAATAAAAACACCAAATAACATAAAGAAAGTGCCAAATATTCCTAATCCATGACCAACAATACCACTTGGTTTAAATTCATTATGACTATCGTGAAAATATCGTTGATCAATGTCAACTTGATAATAGGATATACCCGTATAAATTATTCCTACTAACGATGCTACCACAATCGCTGACATGCTAGATATAAAAATTCTATGTGTATTGGTATTCACCTTTATGTTTTATATGTTTTTTAACAAAATTTTAACGGATAAAGATACTTATTTGGTATTGCATGTCCGAATTGTCTGCTAATTTATATCCGTTCTAAATAATTATTTTCAGCTAATACAATAATATTGAAACACATAAGCGATTTTTCCCTAGCTGAAATTTAATACATATCTTTATAGCTAATTTTATTAAAAACAATAGCATCAAATAAAATTACATAAAATAAAAAATATTAGACCTTATATATGAAAGCATCGGATTTATTTATTAAAGCACTTGAGAATGAAGGCGTAGAATATATTTTCGGAATTCCTGGGGAAGAAAATCTTGATTTTTTAGATTCTCTTAAAGATTCAAAAATTAAATTAATATTAACAAGACACGAACAAGGAGCCGGTTTTATGGCAGCAACTTATGGTCGTTTAACAGGCAAACCCGGCGTCTGTATAGCAACTCTTGGCCCAGGAGCAACTAATTTTACCACTCCGGCTGCTTATGCTCAATTAGGAGCAATGCCAATGATGATGATTACCGGTCAAAAACCAATTAAAAAATCCAAACAAGGTCGTTTTCAGATAGTTGATATTGTTGAGTTGATGAAACCGATTACTAAATATACCCGACAAATTGTAAACGGAAACAATATTGGCTCTATGGTTAGAGAGGCTTTTCGCTTAGCGATTGAAGAAAAACCTGGAGCAGTCCATTTGGAATTACCTGAAGATATTGCTGCTGAAGATAGCAATGACAAAATATTTAAAGTAGTTGGTCATAGAAGACCACATGCGGATAAGCAGGCAGTTATAGAAGCGGCAAAAATGATAGAAACAGCAAAAAGACCCTTATTATTGATAGGTGCCGGAGCAAATAGACAAAGAACTTCTGAAGCTTTAACAAAATTTATTGAGCAAACGGGAATTCCTTTTTTTAATACACAATTGGGAAAAGGTGTTGTGGACGAACGGCATCCAAAATTTTTAGGAACAGCTGCTTTATCAGATAATGACTTTTTGCATTGTGCCATAAATAGAGCAGATTTAATAATTAATGTTGGTCATGATGTAGTTGAAAAACCTCCATTTTTTATGGAAGAAGGAGGTTCTAAAGTAATTCACATCAATTTTTTTCCAGCTCAAGTAGATCAAGTTTATTTCCCTCAATTAAATGTAATTGGCGATATTGCCACATCTATTGATCAACTTGGCTCACAGATTATTGATCAAAGCAATTGGGATTTTGCCTATTACGACAAAATAAAAGTGGAAGTAGAAACTCATTTATCAACACATTCAGAAGACAAACGATTTCCAATGCTGCCACAGCGACTTGTTCATATTATCAGAAAAGAATTGGAAGATGATGGTATTATTACTTTAGATAATGGAGTGTATAAAATTTGGTTTGCCAGGAATTACAAATGTTACCAGCCTAATACATTACTGTTAGACAATGCATTGGCGACTATGGGTGCAGGATTGCCTTCTGCAATATTGGCCAAACTGATTAATCCAACTAAAAAAGTGATTTCGGTTAGTGGTGATGGTGGATTTATGATGAATTCTCAAGAACTGGAAACAGCTGTCAGGTTAGGTTTAAACTTGGTAATCATCATTATTAATGATGGAGCTTACGGAATGATAAAATGGAAACAAGAAGGTATGGGCTTTGAGAATTTTGGATTAGACTATAAGAATCCTGATTTTGTAAAATACGCGGAAAGCTACGGTGCAATTGGACACCGACCAACAAGCGATCAAAATTTTAAAAAAATATTATCACTATGCTTAAAAATGGATGGTGTTCATGTTATTGATTTGGCCATCGATTACTCATTAAATCATTACATATTAAATGTACTATTAAAAGAAAAAACCTGCATCCTATGAAATCGGCAAATATGTTAAAAGTATTATCACCTTTCGATCAAAGTCTAATTAAGGAAATTCCTCTTGTTGGTAAAGAAGAAGTAGAAAAAGCACTTTCAATTGCTTATAGCTTATTTCAAGATCAATCTAAATGGATTCCGGCACACGAAAGAATTGCAATATTAGAACGAACTGCTCATATAATGAGTACAAGAATAGAAGAATTGACCAAAACCGCTGCAAGCGAAGGCGGAAAACCTTATGCCGATTCTAAAGTTGAAGTACTTCGTGCAATTAATGGAGTAAAATTAGCTGCAGAACATATCAGTCAATTTAAGGGCGAACAAATTCCAATGGGTTTAACAAAGGCATCAGAAAATAGAATTGCTTTTACAACTAGAGAACCAATAGGAGTTGTTTCATCGATAAGTGCTTTTAACCATCCTTTAAATCTCACTATCCACCAAACAGTTACAGCGATTGCTGCAGGTTGCCCTGTAATTATTAAACCTGCTTCAACCACTCCATTATCTTGTTTGGCATTTATCGATATTTTGAAGGAAGCTAATTTACCTGACGGCTGGTGTCAAGCAGTAGTTTGTGGAAGAGAAGCAGCAGAACAATTAGTTATTGACAAAAGAGTAAATTATTTTTCATTTATTGGTTCGGCTAGCGTCGGTTGGTATTTACGTTCTAAATTATCGCCGGGTACTCGTTGTGCTTTAGAACATGGTGGCGCAGCTCCGGTAATCGTAGAAAAAGATGCTGATTTTGAAGAAATGTTGCCATTATTAGCCAAAGGTGGTTTTTATCATGCGGGGCAGGTTTGTGTTTCCGTTCAACGTGTATTTGTACATCAGGATATTGTAAGAGATGTCGCCGACAAACTTGCAAAAATAGCATCAAAGCTTATTGTCGGAGATCCTATGAATGAAAAAACCGAAGTTGGCCCGTTAATATTACCCTATGAAGTTGATAGAGTTGAAGAATGGGTAAATGAAGCAATAGATGCAGGAACGGAAGTGTTAGCCGGTGGAAAACGAATTTCAGACAGTTGTTATGAACCGACGGTTTTATTAAATCCACCGTTAAATATAAGAGTTTCAACTCTGGAAATTTTTGGTCCGGTTGTATGTATTTATTCTTATTCCGACAGAGATAAAGCAATTGAAATAGCAAATAGTTTGGATTTGCATTTTCAAGCAGCTGTTTTTACGAAAAATATAGATGTAGCGCTAGATTGCGTAAAGAAACTCAATGCCACAGCGGTAATGGTAAACGACCACACAGCTTTTAGAGTCGATTGGATGCCCTTTGGCGGTAGAGATTCCTCAGGAATTGGAATGGGTGGTATTCCATACACGATGCATGAAATGACGAGAGAAAAATTAATGGTTATTAAAAGCAAGGTGCTTTAAAGCTCAGATTTTTATTTGACGGAGTGAAAATCTGGAATGTAAACTGCTGTATTAATTTTTATAATTCAATCACGCAAAAAACTATATTCCTTTCAATTCTTTTGCATTAAACGTAAATGGAAGTAGATCAGATATACCGTTGATAATTTGAACACGGCCTCCCGGTTCCGATAAAATCACTCGCATTTTAATTTCAAACAGATGCTCGTATTCCGCCATAACTTGACGACAAGAACCGCAAGGGGCAAGTGGTTTGGAGAATTTTACATCATCTGATTCTACAGCTAAAGCAATTGACTTCATTGCAATATTTGGATAATTTGCAGAAGCATAATACATTGCAACACGTTCGGCACACAAACCTGATGGGTATGCAGCATTTTCCTGATTATTTCCAGATACAATCTCTCCATTTTCTAATAAAACGGCAGCCCCAACACGAAACTGAGAATAGGGTGCATAAGCTGATTTACAAGCTAGCTGAGCCTTTTTAAGCAGATTACGATCTTGAGAATTTAATTCATCGAAATTTTGATAATCTTCTATTTCGATAATATGTTTTATTTTTTTCATAAATAAGCTTCAAAAAGTCGCAAATAAGGATGAAACTGTGAATTTATACCCTTTGAGAGCAGTAAAGTTACAAAATTCTGACTTTTCTTATAGACTTAATCAACACGAAATATTGTTTGTGTCCTATCTGGACCAACAGAAATAATAGAAACAGGTACATCCGTCTGTTTTTCTATATAAGCCACAAATTCCATTAATTCCTTAGGCAAATTTTCAATGCTACGAATTGCAGTAATATCAGTTTTCCATCCTTTTAAAGATACAAAAACAGGTTTTAGTTTTGGATCGTTTATTTCGTAAGGGAAATAATCCATTTTTTGATCGCCGTAAATATATTCGTTACAAATATTTATGTTGTCAAAATTATCTAATACATCTACTTTGGTAACAATCAAATCAGTAACGCCATTAAGCATTATAGCATATTTAAGAGCAGGGAGATCTAACCAACCACAACGTCGTGGACGACCTGTTGTAGATCCAAATTCGTGACCAGCTTTACGTAATTCTTCTCCAACTTCATCATGTAATTCAGTTGGAAAAGGACCATTTCCAACACGAGTACAATAGGCCTTAAAAACGCCAAATACTCGACCTATTTTTTGAGGTGCAACACCTAATCCAGAGCAAACACCACTAACAATAGTATTTGATGAAGTTACAAAAGGATAAGAACCAAAATCAATATCCAGCATAGTCCCTTGAGCTCCTTCAGCCAAAACTGTTTCTCCTCTTTTAAGCGCAGAATTAACAAAATGCTCACTATCAACAAGTTTCATCGAAACTAATGTGTCTATAGCTTTGAGCCAGCTTTTATCATATTCCTCGAATGATTTTCCATCTATTTTAAATTCACTTAAATCGAAATCAAATTCTTTGATTATTTGTAAGTGGTTTTCTTTTTTCAAATTGTATTTTTGTTCAAAGCTTTCACTCAAAATATCTCCAACTCTAAGTCCTGAACGATTTACCTTATCAGTATATGTTGGCCCAATTCCTTTTAAAGTAGACCCAATTTTTTCTCCACCTTTTGATTTCTCATAAACAGCATCTAATAATCGATGAGTAGGTAAAATTAAATGAGCTTTTTTTGATATATATAAATTGGAGCTAGGATTAATTCCAGCAGAATTCAATTTTTCGATTTCTTGTTTGAAAATAAATGGGTCGATAATCACTCCATTACCTATCAAATTCTTTGTTTTGGGATGAAATATCCCTGAAGGAATAGTGTGCAAAACATGTTTTTCTCCATTAAATTCAAGCGTATGACCTGCATTTGGGCCTCCTTGAAATCTGGCAATAATATCGTATTTGGGAGTAAAAACATCGACAATTTTTCCTTTTCCTTCATCACCCCATTGCAAACCTAAAAGAACATCAACCTTCATGTGTGTACTATTTTTATTTCGCCTTAAAAAGGCATATTTATCAAAAAATAATTAAATAATTAATTGTTTAAAGGCTGAAAAGCAATGCCTTCAAAAACACAGCAAAGATAGGAATAATATGCGTGATGGATTCGGCATATTTATTAGAATAAGACAAAAAAAAGTGCTTTTGCTAATTACCGATGTTTAACAGTTGCTACTCTTGCGGCTGCATCTTTTTTTGAGCTGCAACTTCCGTAAAAAGTAAGGGAATGGCTGTTAATTGAAACCCCTAAAAGTTGTTCGACAGAGTCTTTAATCTCCTGTAAACGAGGATCGTAGAACTCAAATACAGAACCATCGTCGAGGCAAATAAAATGATCGTGCTGGCTAAATTTAAATGATTTCTCAAATTGAGCACAATTATTTCCAAATTGATGCTTAGTAACCAAACCACATTCTAACAATAGCTCCATGGTATTGTAAAGAGTAGCTCTACTGACTCTATATTTATTATTTTTCATGGTTACATAAAGCGTTTCAATATCAAAGTGCCCATCTGTATTGTAGATCTCTTTTAAAATAGTATAACGCTCTGGGGTTTTACGTTGACCGTTTTTCTGTAGAAATTCAGTGAAGACTTTTTTAACTGCTTCGTAGGTCTCTTTTGTATTAGTGCTTTTCATTCGCTTTTTATTGTTGAATTTATTGCCCTATTTTTTTGGTTAAAATCAGGCATTAATAAATTCATTCTATTCTATAAAAAATGCTTACGATTGCAAAACAAATCGTGGGCATAAAGATATAAAAATATTTTTATTTGGATTAAATATAAATAGTTAAATTTAAATCAGTTAAAAAACCAATTTATATCAGTTTTTTTTACAAATCTATTTCTAAAATATCTTCAGTCAAAAGATAAATATGGATGGAGTTTTTTACTTTTGATAAACAAAAAATTAAAAAATAAAATTGTTCTTATTTTAAATTATGAAAAAAGTATATACACTATCAAATTGCGATACAAGTAGAAAAATTCTAAAACAGTCCAATGTTGCTAACTTAGGTTTTGAGATAAAAGATATCAAAGTATCACCAATTACAGAGGATGAATTAAATCAAATGCAAGATCTTGCAGGTTCTTATGAAGCCATATTCAGTCGCCGTTCGCAAAAATACAAAAATCTGATTATAAATGATATGGGATTGCATGAAGATGATTATAAGAGTTTAATTTTACAGGAATATACTTTTTTAAAACGACCGGTAATTATTGATGGGAATAAGATTTTTATCGGCAATAGCAAGAAGAATGTCGATGCTCTCTTAAAACATTTAGAAATAACCTAGCGATTTAGAACCTCATCGTATCGTCCAGAATTGACTTCTTCTTCAAGAGTTTTATACCAATCCGCACCATATTTTCTTATTAGTGGCTCCTTTAAAAATTCATAAACTGCCATTTTTTCCTTTTTACCTTTTACTCGTGCAAAATCGCAGATTCCCCAATGATGATAATTTACAGCTTCAAAATCTTTGTATTCTGTAATTCGAATAGGATATAAAGAACAGGAAATTGGTTTTATATTCGGGATCTTCTTTTCGAGATATGCTTTTTCGATGGCACAAAGAGCAATTTTATTTTCGAAATACACAAAAGCGCATTCCTTATTATTTACTAAAGGAGTTACAAGTTCTCCAGCCACATCATAATCAAAAACGCCTTCTTTTTCTATTACTTTTCGACCTTCCGTTGTCATATAAGGTAAGATTTTATCGATAAAATCCTCAAGCTGACCTATTTCATCCACATCAAGTGGAGCTCCGGCATCGCCAGCTACACAGCATTCGCCGTAACAAGCAGATAAATCACAGCTAAATTGCTTTTTTATTACTTCTTCAGAAACCATGGTATTACCGATTGAAATCATGCGGCAAAAGTAATATTTTTGAGTTGTTGTGTTGTTTTTTATTGCGCCCTTTCAGGGTTTTTAAATATATAACTCCTTTTTTCGATGGGCTGCCATCGTTATTGCATTACGCCCATTCTGGGCTAATAAAACTCGTTTCGTCTTTTGTAATAAGTTTTCGTTAATTTTATATTGTACCAACATTTTTTTATACAGAATAGCACCAAGCCCTGAAGGGGCATAATACGTTAGCACAGGGTGCAGCCCTGTGAAATCTAAGACCCGAATTTTTTAGCCCTGAAAGGGCAGAATAATTACCCCCACACATAGCGTTCATCATAATCAACATTATACTTTTTTAGAAATGCTCTATACTCTTCCTGAAAGCTTATCTTACTATGATGTTTATATTGATTGGCGATATAAGCTACAACAATATCTACTTCACTTGGGTTTACAGAAAATGTGCCGTAACCATCTTGCCAATAAAAGTTTCTAAGCGATACGTCTTTTGTTTTCATCCATTTTGATGAATGGGATTTTACTTCTTCAACCAATTTCATCAAAGCAATTTTCTTGGATAACATACAGAGTATATGTATGTGATCGTTATAGCCGCCGATTTTTATGGGTTGGCAATCGAGGTTTTTGCAGATGCCGCCAAGATAACTATGCAATTCTTCCTCATAAGCAGATGGTATAATTGGCTTGTGATTTTTGGTGCTAAACACAATGTGGATGTAATTTTTTACTAGCGATTGTCCCATATTTTATTGCGCCCTTTCAGGGCTTTTGATTTATATTGTGTGTTTTTCGATGGGCTTCACCCATCGCTATTGTATTACGCCCATTCTGGGCTGTTAAATTCAGCACTAGATGTTTTTATTCATAATACTCAATTTCTCTTTCACAAATAGATTGATGAATTTCATTTATGTAATCAATCGATTTAATGTGATTATTGAATTCATCGTATTCATACTCAATTCTGGTCATCTCAAATCCATTTTCAAAATCAAATGTTATAATTTGCAACTCATTTCCTCTACGATCATATTTATACAGTTGCTTCCGCTTTAAGTTTCCCTCTGAATCGTAGTCAGCATTTTTAATAACGAGGTTTTGATTATTAAATTCATTTATTTCTTTGCTCTTAAGCTTCCTTTCAGGACTAAATATATTCATTTCAATGCAATTTTTTCGATCATCATATACCATTTTTATTATGCTGCTCAGATTGCTATCTCCATCAAAATAGACTTCTTCAATTAAATTCCATCTATCGTCAAATTTATATTGTGCTGTCTCTTCTAATCTGTTTTCGCCAACGAAATGCTTTTCTTCAATTAATTGATCAAATTCATTGAACTTGCCCAATATTTTTTCATCAATACTGTTATCTAAATTGAATATCAACACTTCTGTTCTATTTCCATTAGCATCACAATTAAAGACTACTCTGTCTCGGAAGGATCCATCATTTAATAGTACATTTTTCTCAATAAGATTTCCGTGATTGTCATATATGTAATTTCTTATTTCATCCAGAGAAAACTCCCCTATCGTTTTCTGCTTCAAATCATTTTGAATAGTGTTTTGGGAAGTTACAATATACTTTTGCTCTTCAGTAATACGTCCCTGATTATCATAGATATATATTATTTTTTCGATTGGAATTTCAAATGGTTCTTCCCTGCTAAAAAACAGATCTTCAATTAATTTTCCTTCACTGTTATATTTTGAAGCACAGATAATTAAAGGGCGATTATATGAATAATAATTGTCCATATATAATCCTTCTTCGATTATTTCTCCACCTTCATTATAGCGATAAAACCTACCTTCTTGGTGAGAATCTCCACTTATTATATCTCCCTTTGAAACATTACCAAACTTACTTATCGCGTGATAATACTTTTCTGTTGTGGTTTTGATTTTTTTGGCCATATGCTCGAAATGATTTAACTATTTATGTGCTGGCTTTATTTTCCTAATGAACTCACTTCTAATCTCATTTTCTTCTTGGACTATTTTATCTATAATCTCTTCAAAAACCAATGTATCTTTGCTTAGTTTTAGCCCATTATTTTTATCATACTGTTCAATTTTTTCGTTGAACTTAAATGGGGCTGGCGTATACCAGCCAATACTGCGTATAGAGGATTTCATATTTGGGTAAATGTTTCTAAGTAGATCTTTGTATTCAAATGAATCTTTACTATCGTTTAGATTATTCTTAATTGCCCGGTAACCAATATATATACCCCCTGCATCTTCTCCGCTATGGACAATAAGCGTAACGTCATTATTAAAGTCTATAATTGTTTCATTTGGTATATTTACGATTAGCTTTTCTTTTAACTTTTTTAAGAATCGTCCTTTAGTTTCTCGTGTAATTTCATTTAGAATCTCTGAACACAGCTCAATTGAATCCGTATACTTTGTATTATCCAGTATTAAATTTCTAATTTCTTCCTTCATCTTTACTTTGCTTGTTTGATGCGTTAAAAATTTTATATGATTAATGTATTGAGTAATTGTTTCACGAATTATTGGTAGTGATACAGCTTCTTTTCTACAATTCTCTAGCCAATCTATTATATCTGCGTGATATGAAATAGTTTTATACTTCCATTTATCAAGATTACCTCTACTTCTGTCTGATGGAGCAGAACCGTCTAGAGTTAAATAAAACAAAATGGGGTTTTCAACAGAATTGTGATAACGCAATAATTGATTTTCTTGATCTTGTGCATATATCTTATTTTCAATAGCTATGCTTTTTTTATTATCAGTTATAAGTATATCTATTATTCCGCCAGTAGTATTATCTTCATTAATAGGGCCAACATCTTTTTCGGCTCCAGCAATTGCAGATTTTGTATTAAAGTCTTTTAATTTGGGTTGGTCAACAACAAATTGGTCAACAAATAATCTTAAAAACAAATCTCCCTGTCCGTGCGTACCTTTCGGATTTAAAAATTCTGCCAATATTGATGAATGCAATCTTACTTCTGAAGATTCAAGTTTTAAGGTCTTGAAAATATTGAAATTTTCCCCGGAAAGTTTTGCCATTTTTTCATGATTACTTGTAATCAGATTAACCTGATCGAGGAATAACTGAAATTTATCTAAATCCATAATAGAATGTTTTTTAATTTCTTAATGAGAAAACCATAGTTTTGTGATAATTGCAAATCTATTTACCAACGTTGTTATTAAGCGAGTCGCCGTTCTTATAGACGAGGATATCATCAATTATTTAATATTGTTTGAACAATTGTTAGGCATTGGATTATTTTCCCAAATATAACGAAAATATAAACTATTTAAAAACGACTCCAAACAAAAAAAAGCCACCAAAAACAAATCCGGCAGCTCTTTTAATTTTTTAAGAAAACCTTACAATCCTACATGTTCCATTCCTTGCACAAAAATAATATCGGTTGGAATTCCCGCTGCGTCTACTTTATCCAAATCGGATTGTAAATCTGCATTTATTATTCCTTTGGTTTCAACTAAAGCTTTGGCAGCTTCATAATCGCCTTCGCCTTGGATTTCAAAAATCAATGCCGTTAAATCTTCGGAAGCGGCTTTCATTTTCTCAAAATCAATAGCATAAGTTCCATCTTCAAGCTTATTAAATGCTTCTTTTTCAAGAAAATAATTAAAACGAACCATATTTGCTTTTCCATGTGAACTGGCAGCACCAAATCGAACGGAACGGAAAATTCCGGCCATAAAAGTTACATAATTTTCCATCAAATCGGTATCGGCAAACTCGCCCATTTCGTTGAGATTGGTTACCATATACAAGCCTAAAATATCGGCTTTGCCTTCTTCTAATGCAGAATATTGTTCTTTTAAAGCTTTGCGAATCGGACCTTTTCCGTTGATAGTGTTTTTAATTCCAAGACCGTGAGCCACTTCGTGAAACATAGTATTTGCAAAAAATGCATCAAAAGTTACAAACTGTCGCTGATCTTGAGCAATCAATACATCACTAATAGGAACTAAAATCTTTTCAAATTTTGCACGCATGCTGTTTTTTAACTGCAAGCGTCGCGTTCCTTTTTCTAACTGAACTCTTTCATCATTTGGCAAATTAATAGCAATGGTTTTTGAACCTGCATTGCAATCACCCGCATAAAAAATCACATCATATGCATTTAGATCAGTATCAAAACCTGGCGTTTCTGCTTTATACTTTTCATCAACTGGAATTTGCTTTTGCAGTTCTGGTAAAAATTGCGCAAAATGCGCCAACTTCTCGCTCCAGGCATTGTCTTTAATCAAAATATAAGCTTCGTGCGCTGCTTTATATCCATAAAGAGCATCTTCATAATTTTCGATTGGACCGATTACTAAATCAACATTGCTAGATTTCATATCAAGCCAAGCCATATCACTGGCAAAATAATCATCAGTCAGCAAAGCCTCGGCTCGTAAATTCAGATATTTTTTTAATCCTTCATCCTCAGCAAGCTCAGCTGCTTTAACAAGTAATTCCGCAACTTTATCAGTTTCTTCTTTAAAATATTCGTGATACCAAATGCTTTTAAGCGCTCCGTTTTCTTCGCGACGAATCATTGTATAGAGATTGTCTTTATTTGGATCTTCCCAAGCTTCGAACTCATCCGCGGTCATATCTTTCGGATAAAAATTTGCTCCGGTAGGTTTTGGGCCTGCACCTTCAATAAATGGAGCATTATTGTCCAAACGATTCCAGGGACCATAATTGATATCAACGAATTTGAGAGCATTTTCATTGAGTCCCTCTAAAAGCTCTTCGTTAGGGCCATAAGCTTGGCGCCAATAAATTTGATTCATAATGGCTGATGCTTCGAAAAGCACTTTCACCATTTCTTTCTCATTATCAGATAAATACGAAAGATCAGCAGTAAGTTCAAAAGGTGTGTACATCTCCACTAAACTTTTCATTTCATCATTTGATTTCTTTTTGTTGGTCCTTGGGTTTTCGCAAGCGGAAAATACCATTGCAATTAACGCTAACAAGACCATAAAATATTTTTTTATCATGTTAAAATGTTTTATAGATTTTGAATTAACGAAGGTACAAAAAAATGCGAAGCTTTCTCAAATTCAAAAGAGCTGCTTAATCACGTTTTTCCTGAAAAAAGGAAGTTAAAAGACTGCTGCATTCTTGCTCAAGAATTCCTTTTTTAACGTTTGTTTTAGGATGTAAAATCGAAGCGGAAATGTTTGAATATCCTTTTTTGGAATCAAAAGCGCCAAAAACAATATTAGGAATTTGCGTCCAAGCGGCTGCGCCAGCACACATTAAACAGGGCTCTAAGGTTACATAAAGCGTGCAATCTTTTAAATATTTACCACCCAATTGATTAGCTGCTGAAGTAAAGGCTTGCATTTCGGCGTGGGCAGTAACATCATTTAAAGTTTCGGTAAGGTTGTGCGCTCGGGCAATTATTTTTTTATTGCTTACAATTATTGCACCCACCGGAACTTCGTCTCTATCAAACGCTTTTTGTGCTTCTTTCAAAGCTTCGCGCATAAAATATTCATCAGAAAATAGTTCCATAGCAATTCATTTTTAATATTGAAGGCCAAATAAATCTCCGCTTTATAATGATGGCGGATTTACATTCTTTTATAATGCAAAAATAGGAGAATATCCTTTTCCGTAACTTATAAGCGGTCGGGTTTTGATTTATTTGCCTTATTTTTGCTAAAATTTCAGATATGGCATTAATCCTTTCGATAGAAACAACAACAAGTGTTTGCAGCGTAGCATTAGCTAAGGATGGACAATTGCTTAGTTTGCGTGAATTGGACAGCAAAAACTCTCATGCAGAAATATTAAACGGGTTTATAGAAGAAGTACTAAATGAGAGCAAAAATGCCCTTGCCGATTTAAGTGCCGTTGCCGTTAGCGAAGGCCCGGGTTCTTATACAGGTTTACGAATAGGAGTTTCTACGGCAAAAGGATTGTGTTATAGTTTGGATATTCCGTTAATCAATATCAACACATTGCAGTCTTTAGCAATGCACACTCATAAAAATATCGACACCGACCTTTTAGAAAAAGAGAACCTGCTGTTTTGCTCAATGATTGATGCTCGCCGAATGGAAGCCTATACGGCACATTATAATGCTAATATTGAAGAACTTAGAAAAGTTGAAGCAGAAATAATTGACGAAAATACATATAAAGAACTTTTGGATTTAAACAGCATTATTTTTAGTGGTGATGGAGCTAATAAATACCAGGAATTATATCAAAATCACCCAAACGCGCATTTTTATCCTGAGATATTATTGTCAGCAAAAGGGATGATTGCCTTGGCAGAGGAAAAATTTAACGCAAAAGATTTTGCCGATTTGGCTTATTTTGAGCCTTACTATTTTAAAGCTTTTGTAGCTGGAATTCCAAGGGTGAAAGGCTTGAGGTAATTATTTAAGATTCTTTTAAAAACAAGCCGCTAATTCACAATTGAAATTATTTCGTCATAAAAATCAATAATTCTTCAATGCTGAGGAATTTCTGCTCTCCACTTTCCATGTTTTTAAGCACAAGCTCGCCCTTTTGCATTTCATCTTCACCAATTATAACGACAAAAGGAATTGCCTTATCATTGGCAAATTTCATCTGCTTCTTCATTTTTGTTGCTTCAGGATAAATTTCTGCATTTACGCCTGCTTTGCGAAGTTTGGCCAAAATAGGCAAGCAAAATATTTCTTCAGCTTTGCCAAAATTCACGAAAAATACTTTGGTATTTTCTGATTGATGTTTGGGATATAAATCCAATTCGTTCAGTACATCAAAAATACGATCGGCACCAAAAGAAATACCAACACCGGAAACATCTTTTAATCCAAAGATACCTGTCAGATCGTCATAACGTCCACCACCACAAATGCTTCCAATTTGAACATCATTGGCTTTCACTTCAAAAATGGTTCCCGTATAATAGTTTAATCCGCGCGCCAATGTTAAATCAAGTTCTACTTCATTCTGCAAATCAAACATTTGCAAATAATCTATAATTTCCTGCATTTCAGCAACGCCTTTTAAACCAATTTCAGAATTGCTTAAAACGCTTTTCAAAGATGCTAGCTTTTCATTATTGTTGCCACTTAACAAGATAATTGGTTGAAGTTGATCAACTGCCGTTTGGGGTAGACCTTTATCAATTAATTCTATATTTACATTGTTCAATCCTATTTTATCGAGCTTGTCCATAGCTACGGTAATATCAATAATCTTATCAGCCTGACCTAATATTTCAGCAATCCCGCTTAAGATTTTTCTATTATTAAGCTTAATAACGACGTTTATTTTTAGGTCAGAAAAGATTCCATCAATTAATTGAACAATTTCAACTTCGTTGAGCATTGAATTAGTACCAACTACATCTGCATCGCATTGAAAAAATTCACGATAACGACCTTTTTGAGGTCTGTCGGCACGCCATACTGGTTGGATTTGATAGCGTTTAAATGGAAAATTAATCTCGTTTTGGTGCTGTACAACATAACGTGCAAATGGTACAGTTAAATCGTATCGAAGTCCTTTTTCGCTGATTTTAGTAGTGAGTTTTTGACTGTTTCTTTGGGCCAAAAGCTCATCGGATGTCTTAGTTAAAAAATCACCTGAATTTAATATTTTAAACAAGAGTTTATCGCCTTCTTCGCCGTATTTTCCTATAAGAGTAGAAAGATTTTCCATCGCTGGAGTTTCAATAGGTTGATAACCAAAGCGAACAAAATGCTTTTTGATTGTATCAAAAATATAATTTCTTTTTAGCATTTCAGCAGGAGAAAAATCGCGGGTTCCTTTAGGTATATAAGGTTTTTGAATGGCCATAATATAAGTTAGTTATTGGCTACAAAGATAAAAAGAAAATGTATGAAGACTGATTCTATTTTTCAATCGAAAAGCGATCCCAATCTAACCCAACAGTAAATTTCTCGCGAAAATCTTTTAAAGTTTTCTTTGATAGAGAAAGCGTTTCAGTATATTCGGTATTAATAGGATGCTTGATAAGCTTTTTGCCCTTAGCATCGTAAATATTCGAATCGCCTGAATGAGCAAGTCCGTTTCCGTCTTCTCCAATTCGATTAACACCAATCACATATGCCTGATTTTCAATGGCACGTGCCTTTAATAAACTCATCCAAGGATCACGTCTCGAAGCAGGCCAATTGGCGATATAGATCAATAAATCAAAATCGTATTTACCATTAGAATAATTGTTTTTTGCCCAAACAGGAAAGCGCAAATCATAACATACCAAAGGTTTTATTTTCCATCCTTTAAGTTCGACAATCATACTTTCTGTTCCGCCGGTAAATTTTTGATGTTCGCCGCCTAAACTAAATAGATGCCTTTTATCATATTGCTTAAAACTGCCATCAGGATTCACCCAAAATAGTCGATTATAATATTTATTCTTTTCATGTATGATAAGACTGCCACAGATAACAGCTTGAGAATTTCTTGCTTGCTCAATCATCCATAATAAACTCTTGCCATTCATTTTTTCGGCAACATCTTCAGGATCAACAACAAATCCCGTGTTAAACATTTCGGGCAATACAATTAAATCAACTTCTTCTTCAATTTGATCAATATCATAAGAAAAACTAGCCAAATTGGCGTCTACATCTTTCCAAACTATATCGGATTGGATTATACTAATATTTAAATCTTGCATAATATTTCGGCTGCTTTTTCTAATGTTTCTTCGCCTTTGGCAAAACAGAAACGTAAAATTTTATTGTCATCTTTTTTATGATAAAAGGCTGAAACCGGAATACCAGCTACACCAAATTCGGTAATTAAACGTGTTGCAAAATCCATTTCATTTTCTTCAGATATATTTGAATAATCGAGTGATTGAAAATAGGTTCCGTAAGAAGGAATTATTTTAAAGCGAGAATTCTTTAATCTTTCGATAAAAAAATCACGTTTTTGCTGATAAAATTCTCCTAAATGTAAATAATTCTCAGGATCTCTCATATATTCGGCAAAAGCATGTTGTATTGGTGTGTTTACAGCATATACATTAAACTGATGAGACTTCCTAAATTCCTTCATCAGATTTTCAGGCGCCAAGGAAAAACCTATTTTCCATCCGGTAGCATGAAAAGTTTTGCCGAAACTGCCAACAACTATACTTCGCTCTGCTAATTCAGGGTAAGAACAAACGCTTTCGTGTTTTTTTCCGTCAAAAATAATGTGCTCATATACTTCATCGCTTAAAATGACGATATCTGTATTGACTGTAATTCGCTGCAAATCAAGCAGGTCTTGCTCGCTTAGAACACTACCACTTGGATTGTGTGGCGAATTAATGATAATCATTTTAGTACGGTGAGTAATCTTATTTGCAACTTCTTGCCAATCGATATGATAATCAGGCAATTTCAGTTGCACATATTTTACAACCCCACTATTTAAGCGAACAGCAGGACCATAGGAATCGTAAGCAGGTTCAAAAATAATTACCTCGTCATCTTCACGGATAAAAGCTGTAATGGCAGTAAATAATGCTTGAGTTGCTCCAGCAGTAATGGTTACTTCGCGGTCAACATTATAATCAATTCCATAGGTAATTGATGCTTTAGCTGCAATTTGTTCTCTTAAAGTAAGCACCCCCGGCATTGGAGCATATTGATTTAATCCATTTTTCATTTTTTGATTAATAGATGCGATTAATTTTTCAGAAACCTGAAAATCCGGGAATCCCTGTGATAGATTTATTGCATTGTGCTGATTAGCCAACCCAGACATTACAGCGAAAATGGAAGTTTCTACACCGGGAAGTTTAGAAATAATATTGCCGTTAAATTTTTTCATGCGAGTCTTTCTTTCGTGTGGTATAACGAAACGTTGAATCATAAAACGTTCAAATTCAATTTATATTATTGTGGTTTACTTTGTTGAACAAAATAATCTTGAATTCAATCATTTCAATTAATCAAATATACATAATTCAGACTAAATATCACTTATAATTTAAAAAGAAATTACCTTTGTAGAAACTCTAGCGAATGTCGAAACTGTATTTAGTCCCCACGCCTATTGGCAATCTTGAAGATTTTACACATCGTGCAGTAAGAATTCTTAAAGAAGTGGATTTAATTTTAGCGGAAGACACACGAACAAGTGGAAAATTGCTTAAACATTATGGAATATCAAAGAAATTACTTTCTTACCATATTCATAATGAGCATAAAAGCGTAGGCCATCTTGTTGATCGTATATCGACCGGCGAAAGCATGGCTCTGATTAGTGATGCAGGAACACCCGCCATTTCTGACCCTGGATTTTTATTGGTTCGTGAGTGTATTAAAAATAATATTGAAGTAGATTGTCTTCCCGGCCCAACAGCCTTCATTCCTGCTTTAGTTAATTCAGGTTTACCTAATGACCGCTTTCATTTTGAAGGTTTTTTGCCTCATAAAAAAGGAAGACAAACGAGATTAATCGCCTTGGCCGAAAATCCGTTTACAACAATTTATTATGAATCTCCACATCGATTGGTTAAAAGCTTGAAACAATTTGCCGAATTTTTTGGTGAAGATCGTCAAGCAAGCGTTTCTCGCGAAATAAGCAAGATGTATGAAGAAACTATCAGGGGGACTTTAAGCAAGCTATATCAGCATTTTGAAAAAAAAGTTGTGAAGGGCGAGATTGTAATGGTGATTGCAGGTAAAACTAATTAAGCTCTTACTAATTCAAAAACTGTAATTTCAGGTAAACAATTATAGCGTAAAGGAACACCAGAAACACCGCATCCTGCAGATGTAAAACCTATCATTTCATTTAATTTCCAAAAACCTTTTATATACTTATTTCCTTCCGTTTGATGAGATATTATGGCTTTGCCTCCAGGGAGACAAATCTGGCCGCCATGTGTATGGCCACAAAGGTATAGATTATAGTTATTCTCAGCAGCAATATCAGCAAGTTCCGATGTATGCACCAAAGCAATTTTAAACCCATTTTCATTAGTAAATGGCATCAAAGCAGCATCGGTATAATAAGAAAACGGATCATCAGTTCCACTTATAATTATCTTATCATCACCTCTTTTCAATTCTACGGATTCATTAATCAATAGTCACATTCCGCTATTCTCTTCATACTTAGCCATTAAATATGTATCGTGATTGCCTAATACAGCTAATGGTCTAAATTCGCTTTGAATTTGTTTGGAAATTTTTTGAATGGGCTCTAAAATATGTGTAAAAACACCGAAACTCGATTTTCGATAATCACCCGTTAGTACACAAAGATTAAAATCCGCATTTTTTATTCTTTCGATAATTGCATCATCTAAACCATCAACACTATCAATATGTAAATCAGATAAATGGAGGATTTTAAAACCATCGAAAGAAGCTGGCAGGTTTGGGAAAATCAAGCGATGCGAATTGATTTCTATTTTGAAAACATTCTCCAAACCTGTGCGATACAAACTCAGGATTTTCAAGCCTATAACAAAAATGCCTAAAATTCGCGTAAACAAATTCCACCTACTTTTGCTTTTCTGCCCATGCCTTTTATGCTTAAATTTATCCGTTTCTAAAACTGAGCGGGTAACTGCCCAAATTTGTCTTTGATTTTTTTCTTTATCGCTTAAAGGATAATGCATTTTTGCACTTTTATTTATCTAATAAAAAGCCGCTAATCTTATCCCAAAAACCTTTTTCAAGATGGCAATTAGAATGGCCTCGACGAGGTATTTCCCACAGCTCAGCTTTTGGTTGGGCTTTTTTTAATTTTAGGCCTTGTTCCAAAGGTACAATTTTATCAATAGTTCCGTGAATTAATAAAAAATCAGCCTTTGCTTTTGCAATATTATTTACCGGTGCAATTGCTTCAAAATCAAGGCCTGTGCGCCATTTAACAAATTTAAAAAAAATCCATGTAAATGGAAAATAGGGGATATATCTGTCTTTAATTTGCTTACGCATAACTTCAAGAGGATGTGCAAAACCACCAACAGTTACCACTTTCCTAATACGCACATCGCGACTAGCA
This sequence comes from Bacteroidales bacterium, assembly GCA_027858955.1. GTDB lineage: Bacteria > Bacteroidota > Bacteroidia > Bacteroidales > UBA12170 > UBA12170. Next base: position 2,155 of record JAQIBR010000183.1, on the reverse strand, counting down.
GCTAAAATAGAAGAAGCACCACCAATAGATAATCCAATTAGCGAAATTTCTTTGTTTTTTTGTTTTTCATCACCCAAAACATATTCAATAGCCGATCCAGTATCTTCAGCAAATTTGACCATCGTCATTGGACCATCGCTGTGACTATTTCCGTGTCCTCGAGCATCAAATGCAAGCATATTAAAACCTCGACAACACAATTTTCGAATATATGGAGTCATCCGCTCTACATTTCTGCCCCATCCGTGAACTAAAATTAAAGTAGGCAAATCAGGATTCGATTCCACTTTCCAGGCATAAATATCTTGTCCTTTTATTGAAGGAAAATTGACTTCCAGGATTTTAAGCTCTAAATCTTGAGGAATATTATTGTGTGGATTTACTGGGTTTTTAAATGCTCTTAGCATAAAATAAAACAGCACGGCAGATATTACTAGTAAAATCAAAAAAAAGTAGAAAATTGTCATTTGAATCAAATTTAGATAGCAAATCTACAAAATCCGATTCAACAGCATATTTAAACCTGTTTAAGATGTTTGCATTTCTGGCTTCTTGCTAACATGCTTAACATTTTCGTTTAAAGTATCGCTGGAAACTTCGCCATCTATTAAACGAATAATGCGATGACAATGTTTTGCAATGTCCTCTTCGTGTGTAACTACAATTACTGTATTTCCGGCAGCATGAATTTCTTCAAAAAGACCCATAATTTCTATTGATGTCTTGGAATCGAGGTTACCTGTTGGCTCATCGGCAAGGATAATTGAAGGCTTATTTACGAGGGCGCGTGCAACAGCAACCCTTTGGCGTTGACCGCCAGAAAGCTCATTGGGACGGTGACTCATTCGATCAGACAAATGCACATCGCCTAATGTATTTGAAGCCCTCTCAATGCGTTCTTTTTTTGAATACCCAGCATATATTAATGGGAGCATGACATTCTCTAGTGCAGTAGAGCGAGGAAGCAAATTAAAGGTTTGGAAAACAAATCCAATTTCTCGATTACGAATTTCGGCCAATTCATTGTCTACCATTTTGCTAACATCCTGACCAGCTAAAAAATATTCACCGCGTGTAGGTGTATCCAAACATCCCAAAATATTCATCAATGTTGATTTTCCAGATCCTGAAGGCCCCATTAGGGCAACATATTCATTTTTATAAATATCGATACTAATTGTACGAATGGCTTTCACTAATTGCGTCCCGACTTGATAATGTTTTGCAATATCTTTAATTGATATAACTTTTTTTTGCATAATTATTGTTTTGTAAGATGGTCAAAAATAGGCATAATTCTTTAATTGTATTCACAAAATTAAAATCTCAATTGAAAATCTTGTTTAGTCGATTCCGATCTAAAAAGAAGGATTCCTATAAAAAACATATCAATGCTCACTCGAATATGATTTTCTTTAATCATTGTTTTCCATCGTTTTATTGAAACCATGGACGCATGAATGTGTGGAATAATTACAACACTTTCGCTATTAACTAAATGGGATAACTTATTAAATAATTTTTTTTCACTGATAATAAGCAAATTAGAAATAATAATTAAATCGAATTTTAATGCATCGGCAGATAAATTATTTATGTTTTTTTCTAATACAATAACATCATTTGAAATAAAAGAAAGCAATCCAGATTGAATTTGTTCTGCGCCTGATAATAAAAGAACCCTATTAGGTTTGAAATACTGAATTATTGCCAAAATAATACTACTTTCTTTTTTACTGAAGCCATTAGGTTTATCAGAAGGTAATTTATTACTTCTCCATTGTTTTTTAATCGTATTATAAAAGTTGAAAACAAAAGGAGAATGTAATCCGTGAGCATTTTTAGCCTTCCACCAAAATATTATCTTTTCTAATTGCTTGAAACAAAACATAGTTTTAATTATTTTGGAAACACTTACCTGCAAATTATTTGTCGCCTATGTATTTAAGAAATCGTAAAATGAAAAAGATGATTGCCAAATAATACCAATTGTAGTTCAAAATGCCGCATAGCAAATTTTGAATTTATCCCGAAGATTCGCATTGGCGTCAACCTAACAAAGATTTAAACAATTGATTGTTTATGATTATTTCACTTTAACCTTCTAAATAATAAAAGGATACAGCAACTTGCACTAAACAATACCACTAAAGTA
>JAQIBR010000074.1 GCA_027858955.1 Bacteroidales bacterium | reverse complement strand
ATTGGAATTCCTTGTTAAAAACGGATTTATAGAACTCAAATGCTTCTTCACAATTTCCGTTAAAATACAAATAAGTATTGATTGTTGCCATGAGGTGTTATTTATCGGTTCTTAATTAGTTCTACTTTACGACTTTAGTTTTTTCTTTTTGCTTATGGTGAGATATGTCAATATCAGCCTGTCGCTTTTTATGCCGTTTATGCATTTGTTTGGCTTTGTTTTCCATTTCAATTTGAGTGGCGCAAATGTTCGTTACTAACAAAATCCTGACATCTCTGAAGCTTAGTAGTGGAACCTCCTCCTGATGTTCAATCAATTGAGTTGTAATATAAAGCGAGGCCATCATTATTATTGCATGGTGTGTATGCCACGACTGCCACTTTCTGATTTGATAATCAGACATTCCTAATTCATTTTTTGCATTGTCGAAAGATCTTTCCACCCAGTATCGTTGACTTACAAAGTATGCGTATTCTTTATGATTGTAAGCATCCAAATTTCCATTGCTTATGCTGTATTTTATCTTTGGCTTTATGTCTGTTGTCTTGGTAATTATCAAAACTTTTTTCTTCGCTTTTTCACTCTCTCCATCCCATATCCATATATTTTGTTTGTGAACAAGCAGCATCAGCTTTCCTTTAACTGTATCTCTTATTTCTTCCAACTTCCACGAGTTATCAGCAATTGAGGTCACAAACTTATCAAGCCTCATAGATTTTATATTAGGTTGAAGTTTCGTAGGATTGCGTCCTTTTCCCGGGGTTGATGGAGGGATTGAAAACGCGGGTTCTTCCAGAAATACTCTCTCATCTTTATGCACATCCATCACATAGAAACAGCCCAAATCATCCAATCCATTGCATAGCTGCGTGTTGTGTCCATAAAGTCCGTCCCCGCCAATCCAATCGAAAGAAACGCCTCTTGCAATATCCTGTTTGATCATATCAAGGGCAAGTTCTGGCTTGGTTCTAAAAGTCCTGCACTCTTTTGGCACTTTCGCTTCATCACATCTGTCCGGGGCATCTGTCCAGGTTTTGGGCAGAAAAATCCGTTCGTTTATTATGGTGGAGGATGTATGATTGACCAGTGAAGAATAAACACCAACCTGACAATTATCTACTTTGCCAATAACACCTGCATATTGTCGGGTGACAGCGACTGATTTATTACCCTTTTTGCGGTGAGCCGATTCATCAATAATATATCCAATGGGTAGTTTGTTCCTATTCTTTTGTTTTTTAAGAAGCATCGATGCTTCTTGTGCAACTTGTTCCTGCAACCCTTCCCAACTCCAGGAAGAATTGCTTATGAACTGCTGATATGCCCGGTACTCGCTGTTTGAAACTTCTTCCTCCATACGTTCCATGTTTGCCTGCCCTTTCTCACAGAAAAATAACCCTTTCAGATAATTAATTGCTGTGTGAGAGTTGTCCCGCCTATATGCTTTAAAATTAATTTTGAACCTCTCTGCAAACGACTCGATGCTAATTATTGATTTACAGGCATTTAAAATTTTGCATGAATTTTTTTTATCCGATTGAGATTGAGACATTGCCTTAATTCAATCGGGGATGATTAAACACTTAATTTCAAATCAAATATAGCATTTATTTTGTTGATATTTAAATATTTAACCCTGTTTTTTATAGTCGTAAAGTAGAACTATTCATTTCCTGTAATTGAACTAAATTCGTTTCTTGTTCTGGACATTTAGGGCCTAATATTATTTCCTTTAGTTGAAGAGGAAAATCCTTGCTATTTAATCGAAAGTCAATAATTGGATTAATAATTGAATGAGTATGTGTCATTACCCAATTTGTATTTAATCTTGAGAATGAATTATTGTCGATTACTAATAATCTGACTTCCTCTTCAATAGCATAATCAAATGGCTTAAAGAAATGTTTCCAATATCCTAATTTCCTGAATTCAAACTTAAAACCAGTTGAGGATTCAACTTCCTCTTTTATTTGTTTCAAAAAGTCTAATTCTTTGTGTTCTCCATTCTCATCGGCATATTTAACTTTTTGCAGCAAAACATGATTGTTTAAGTTATTTCGTTTTACATTAAAAACTAGGCATGTTCCTTTGGCATCATTAGCATATAATCTCCACATCGTTAAGTCATCAACTCTGTCAACTCCCGAACATGATGTAATATACCTGTTATTAATAGCCCTAACGGTATTATAATGTTCCTTTATTAATGGGCGCTTTATACCATTTAAATAGTTTTCTACGTAATTAACTTCTGTTTTGTCATTCATTCCAACAAGGCCATTCATCCTGAAAGATAGAAAGTTGAGCATATCGAAGATTGTGCTTAAACCAGAATATCTACATACCTTTTGCTCCTTGAATTCTCCTAGCATCTTAATAAAAAACTGGTTCTCAAAAGAAAAAATACCACTTTCATCCGAGTCAAAAACAAATGTGTGTGTATTATCATCAAATTTTATTCGTCCAAGAAATGATTTACTTTTGATAAATTTTAAGAAATCCCTGTTTTTAGCCAAATGCTTATCTGCAGATTCTTTTATTATTGACAATACATGTTCTTT
>JAQIBR010000040.1 GCA_027858955.1 Bacteroidales bacterium | reverse complement strand
ATTAGGATTAAATTTTTCTGGTATTTCGGTAAGTAAAAACTTTAAAATTTCTTTTTTAATTACAATCTGGCTAGCTCCTCTACTTGGAACATTTTTCGGAAACAGTTCTTGGGGCATTTTAGGTGGGATTTTTGGTTATCAATTTAGTTTATGGCTACAAAATATCATTGGATTTACTGGTTTAATTATTTTATTTGCATTTAGTTTGTTTGCTTTTTTAACTATACAATTCAATTTTATAATATGCATATTAAAGAAACTTCGTTATAAGAAAGAAGCAGAAGTCGTTTCAGAAGAAAATGAAAATGAGTCAGTTGATGAAGAATTACAGTTTGTTGAGCAAGATAAAAGCATAAGTGAAAATCAAGAAAATGAACTTGAAATTGAATCATCCGAAAGAACTACTTTACCAAATAAAGACTTAGCTGAAAGTAGTCTTGACTTAAGCGTGGAGGTTCACGAAGAAAAGAAAGTTTCTTCCATTAAGCATCACAGTATAGATGCTCCATACGACCCAACGGAAGAATTGGCTGATTATAAATTTCCTACACTTGATTTGTTGAATGATTATGGTAGCGATAAGATAAACATTTATAAAGAAGAGCTTGAAAAAAATAAAGATCGAATAGTTGAAACATTGGACAACTACAGCATCAAAATCCAAAAAATTAAAGCAACTGTTGGACCAACCGTAACATTATATGAAATTGTTCCTGCTGCTGGCATTCGCATTTCAAAGATAAAAAATCTGGAAGATGATATTGCTTTAAGTCTATCAGCTTTGGGTATTCGAATTATTGCTCCTATTCCTGGCAAAGGAAGTATTGGAATTGAAGTTCCAAACTCTCGCCCCGAGATTGTTCCAATGAAAAGTATCTTTCTGTCCGAAGCTTTTCAAAAAAACAAATACGATTTGCCAGTAGGTTTGGGGAAAACTATTAGTAATGAAAGCTATGTGTTCGATTTAGCCAAAATGCCTCATCTCCTACTTGCTGGGGCTACCGGCCAAGGAAAGTCAGTTGGATTAAATGCTGTAATCGCATCTTTGCTTTATAAAAAGCATCCAGCTGAATTAAAAATGATAATGGTTGACCCTAAAAAAGTCGAATTGAGTTTGTTCGCAAAAATAGAGCGTCATTATTTGGCAAAACTTCCCGATATGGAAGATGCCATAATTACCGATACTAGACAGGTAGTAAAAACTTTGAAATCATTAACTGTTCTTATGGATAGTCGATATGATTTATTAAAAGATGCACAAGTAAGAAATATTAAGGAATACAATGCCAAGTTCACGGCTCGTCGTTTGAACCCTGAAAATGGACATCATTTTATGCCTTATATTGTATTGGTTGTAGATGAGTTTGCCGATTTAATGATGACTGCAGGTAAAGAAGTTGAAGGACCAATTACAAGACTAGCACAATTGGCAAGAGCTATAGGAATTCACCTAATTATTGCAACTCAGCGACCTTCAGTAAATATTATAACTGGAACCATCAAAGCAAACTTCCCAGCCAGAATTGCATTCCGAGTAACTTCGAAAATTGATTCAAGAACAATTTTAGATTCAGGCGGAGCCGATCAACTTATTGGTCGAGGCGATATGTTAATGTCTTCAGGATCAGATATTATTCGATTACAATGCGCATTTATCGACTCTCCAGAACTTGATAAGATTACTGATTTTATTGGTTCTCAACGAGCTTATCCAACCGCTTTTTTACTTCCCGAGTGCGAAGACGAAGAAAGTGATTTGTCATCTGATATTTCTGCCGATGATCGTGATGAACTTTTTGAAGATGCAGCACGCGTAATTGTACTAGCCCAACAAGGTTCAACATCACTAATTCAGCGTAAGCTCAAATTAGGATACAACCGTGCCGGTAGAATTATAGACCAATTAGAAGCCTGCGGAATTGTTGGCCAATTTGAAGGGAGCAAAGCACGTGAAGTAAGAGTTGGTAGCGAAATGGCTTTGGAACAGTTTTTGAAGGATCTGTATGCAAAAGAACAAGAAAACAAATTTTAATAACATGAAATTATACAGACATATTCTCCTGCTGATAGCAATAACCTTGGCTGGTACATTAAATGCACAAAACAAAAGCCAGCAGATATTGGACGACTTAGCAAACAAAACCAATGCTGCACAAAACATTAAAGTAGGATTTAATTACGAAATGGATAATGCAGATGCAGATATTCATGAAGTAACTGAAGGCTCACTTATTGTTTCTGGTGATAAATACATTTTAAAAATTGCCGGGCAAGAAATTATTTGCGATGGGAAAACCATTTGGACTTATATTTCAGACGCAGAAGAAGTGCAAATAAACGAAGTTGATTTAGATGAATCTTTTAGTCCAACTAAATTATTTTCCTCTTATTCTGATGATTATGATGCCAGTTTGGCTAAAGAATTTACTGAAAATAATCGTAACTATTATTTACTGCAACTTAAACCCAAAGATAAAAACAGTAGTTTCGATTATGTACATCTACAGATAGATAAAGATAAAATGCAAATATCCGCCTTTATACTTTACGATTTCGATGACAATGTTTTCTCCTACATTATTAAGGAATACCTTACGAATGTTGAGTTGGGAGAGAATGCTTTCAGTTTCGATGCTTCGAAATATCCAGATGTGTATGTGATTGATATGCGTTAGAGAAACCTAAAAAAGCTAAAAACTCCTTTTTGCGGAGCTTTTTTTATGTCTTTTTTATTTAAATCTGAAACTTTACTTACCTTCTTGTTTTGTTATAGCAGCTTTTACAAATTTCACAAATACCGGATGCGGCTTAGCAACAGTACTTTTATATTCAGGATGGAATTGAACCCCCATAAACCAAGGGTGATCTTTTAATTCAACTATTTCAACTAAGTTTTCTTTAGGATTAATACCAGTAGCAAACATTCCTGCTTTCTCAAACTGAGCTAAATAATGGTCGTTAAATTCAAAACGATGACGGTGACGCTCTCTAATTTCAGAAACTTCATAGGTATTAAAAGCTAGTGAATCTGTTTTTATTTTGCAGGGATAAGCACCTAAACGCATAGTACCACCCAATCCTGAAATTTTCTTTTGATCTTCCATTAGGTCGATAACTGGAAAATTAGTTTTGTCATTAAATTCGGTTGAATGTGCTTCTTTAAGTCCAATTACATTTCTTGCATATTCAATAACTGCAGATTGCATTCCTAAACAAATTCCAAGAAAAGGAATTTTGTTTTCTCGCGCATAACGCACCGCACTTATTTTTCCTTCAATTCCGCGTTCACCGAAACCTGGCGCAACCAAAATGCCACTAACACCATTTAGCAATTTTTCTGCACCTTCACTTTCAACTAATTCCGAATGAACTAAGCGGATATTTATTTTTGCCTCATTAATGGCACCAGCGTGAACAAAAGACTCCAAAATGGATTTATAAGCATCTTTAAGTTCAACATACTTCCCAACTAAAGCAATTTCCACTTCAAATTTAGGATTTTTTAATTTCTCTAAAAAGATTTCCCAATTATATATATCTAAATCATTTTCTACCGGAACGTTTACTAATTTCAGAACCTCAGTATCTAATTTTTCCTGACGCATTAAAATAGGCACATCGTAAATACTTTCGGCGTCAATTGATTCAATTACACTGCTTGGGGCAACATTACAAAAACGAGCTATTTTTTCACGCAAATGGCTATTCAAAGGATGTTCAGTTCTAGCAACAATAATATCAGGCTGTACTCCTTGCTCAAGCAACATTTTTACAGAATGTTGAGTTGGTTTAGTTTTAAGTTCACCTGCAGCCGCTAAATAAGGAACTAAGGTTAGATGTATAACTAAAACATCATTTCCCATCTCCCATTTCATTTGACGAACAGCCTCTATGTATGGCAAAGACTCAATATCGCCAACAGTTCCACCTATTTCGGTAATTACAAAATCATATTGATTTTTTCTGCCTAAAAGTTTTACGCTGGATTTTATTTCGTCAGTAATATGCGGAATAACCTGTACTGTGGATCCTAAATACTCACCCTTTCGTTCTTTTTCGATAACAGAAAGATAAATACGGCCAGTTGTAATATTATTTGCTTGCGAAGTAGGTTCATTAGAAAACCGCTCATAATGACCCAAATCCAAATCCGTTTCAGCACCATCTTCGGTAACATAACATTCGCCGTGCTCATAGGGGTTCAATGTTCCAGGATCGATATTAATGTATGGATCAAACTTTTGAATGGTGACTTTAAAGCCTCTTGATTGCAATAGCTTTGCTAAGGATGCTGATATAATTCCTTTTCCTAAGGAAGAAGTAACACCTCCTGTCACGAAGATAAATTTAGTATGTGCCATGATTCTTATTTATTACAAATAAGTCAGCAAAATTATAACTTTTTACTAGATAATAACTTTTTAGTTTACAATAAATGAAATTAATAAACTGGAAATTCAGCACTGACACAAACTTCATCAAAAAGATTATATCTATTCATAGAAATAGGAAATTAAAAAGGAATCCTTACTTTTGTTAGCGAAATAATTAATTTGAAAAAATAGAAAAATGGCCAACTTAGCAACTACATATATGGGTTTAAATATAAAAAGCCCCCTTGTTATTGGAAGTTCAGGATTTACAAATTCAATCGAATATATTGAAAGATTAGCAAAAATGGGTGCTGGAGCAATTATTTTAAAATCGCTTTTTGAAGAACAAATTATGCATGAAACCAGCTTTGTATTAAAGCAAGATACTTCTGCTAATTTATATCCCGAAGCAGAAGATTATATCCGTAACTACACTCAGCAAAATAGCGTTCAACAATACTTGGAGTTAATCAAAGAAGCTAAAGAAAAGGTCGATATCCCAGTAATTGCAAGTATAAATTGTAATTCAGCAAGCGAATGGACTTCATTTGCACAGTCGATTGAATCGGCTGGAGCCGATGGATTAGAACTGAATATCTTTGTAATGCCTTCAGATATTAATAGAAGCAGTAATGAAAATGAACAACTTTACTTCGATATTGTTAATAAAGTAAGGCAACAAACCAAATTGCCAATTTCTGTAAAATTGTCCTATCACTTTTCAAGTTTAGCAAGCACTCTAGAGAAATTGAGCTGGACTGGAATAAAGTCTCTGACTTTATTTAATCGCTTTTTTTCACCTGATATAGATATTAACAAATTAGATGTTAAGCCATCATTTATTTTTAGCACTTCTGAAGATATCGGTACAACATTACGATGGGTAGCTCTGCTTTCAAATAGATTACGCTGTGAGCTTTCTGCATCAACCGGTGTTCACAATGGAGAGGGTATTATTAAACAATTATTAGCTGGGGCTCAAACTGTTCAGGTTGCTTCGATATTATATAAAGATGGAATTGATAGTGTTTTAAGTATGTTGCAAACTGTAAATAAATGGATGGACGAAAAAGGATTTGCTGATATTGCCTCTTTTAGAGGCAAATTAAGTGTAGACAAAGCTACTAATCCAGGGGCTTACGAACGAGTGCAGTTTATGAAACATTTTTCAGGTATTGAATAAAAAGTTATTTTTTTACTTCTATTTTTTAAATGAAAAAATTAAAAAATTCAGAGCTTAACCGCATCAGTATTGACGAATATAAAGCTGCTGAGAAAACACCTTTTATTGTTGTTTTAGACAATATCCGAAGCCAAAGCAATATTGGTTCCGTTTTTAGAACAAGCGATTGTTTCCGATTAGAAGCAGTTTATCTTTGTGGCATCACTGCTCAGCCTCCCCATCGAGAAATACAGAAAACCGCCCTTGGATCCACAGAATCTGTTCATTGGAAATATTTTAACAGTATTATTGATGCAATTCTAGATCTTAAAAACAAAGGTTATCAAGTATATGCTATCGAACAAGCCGAAGGCAGTTATAAATTAGGCGAGTTTACACCAGATTTTTCAAAAAAATGCGCTTTTATATTCGGTAATGAGGTGAAGGGTGTTCAACAAGAAGCTGTTAATATTTCAGACGCTTGTATCGAAATTCCTCAATATGGCACAAAACATTCCTTAAATATTTCAATTTCTGTCGGAATAGTCTTATGGGAAATGCACCAAAAGCTTATAAATTAACATCTTATGCTTTTTTGCAATACAGAAAATAATTAATTATATTTACCCCAAATTATTGTTACGTTTAACGCATAAATATTTTTTTTTAGCAAAAAAATATTATACTTTTACATGCTAATTTAAAAACAATTACCAAATTCAATAAAAAATCAATATTATGAGAAATTTTCACAAAATTATTTTATCCATTTTTACGCTTATTTTTGCTTTAAGCATTAGCGTATCAAATGCTCAGGAATATAACAACTGCCCTGTTTATTATAAAGTAACTCCTAATGTCTTAGTGGAAAAAGGCGGAGTGGTTGCTTATGAAGTTACAGTTACTTTCCCTGAAAGATATTTAAATCGTCGCGCTGCTTTTGACGTGAAGCCTGTATTAAAATATGGTGCTGCAGAATTAGCCCTTCCAATTGAAACATTTATAGGTGAAAAAGTCGAAGGAGTTACTGGTCAAGTTGTTCCTTATGTTGCGGGTGGAACCTACACCTTTAGTGGTGAATTCGATTTTGTTCCCGAGATGGCAACTTCCATAATGGTAGTAAATCCTCCTCATGTTTATGTTCCAAACATGTGTAATGTGATAGATTTTAAAAACTGTTACGACCCTCAATTTAAAGTTGCAACTGGAATCACTCAAACTAAAGTATTCGTTGGTGAGCCAATCTTAGCTGAAAGTGGATATGTACAGGAAACTATAGCTACAAAAGCTGCAACTTTATACTTCCCTGTTAACATATTTAGGTTCAATAAAGAATTTAGCTTAAATAAAAGCACAGAAGCTGTTGCTAAAAGAACAGCCCTTAATAATTTCCTTGCCCAAGGCTGGGAAATTAAGAACATTGAAATAGATGGATATGCTTCTCCTGAAGGTTTTAATGCATTTAATACCACACTTTCACAAAAGAGAGCAAAAACTGCTGAACAATATATTCGCAGTGAAATGCAAAATATGAATATTAAAGATATCAATGCCATACCTTTCAACTTTAATACAGTTATTCCTGATTGGGATGGTTTTATAGCAGAAGTAGAAGCTTCTGATATTTCTGAAAAAAGCTCTATAATAAGTGCTCTAAATTCTACAAATAGAGAATCTGAAATAAAACCATTAATTTCAAAGTATCCAAAATTAAGAAGCTTTTTACCTCAGCTACGTAGGGCGAAAATCGCAGCTACTTGCTTCGAACCAAAGCATTCAGATAAAGAACTTGTTGCACTTGCAACTAATAAACCTGAAGAATTAACTTGTCAAGAATTACTTCATGCAGCGACTTTAACAGAAAATAATTCTGCTATTTATGAAAGCGCAGCTGATTTATTTCCTAAAAGTTGGAAAACTCTTTCTAATTTTGCTTATTCCGAAATTAAAAATGGAAACTATAGGAATGCTATTTTTTATTTAGAAAAAGCATTAAAACTTTCACCTGAAAATGCAATTGTAAAAAAGAATCTTGAGGTTGCAATTGGGGAAAAAAAGAACGCTGGGAAAAGTTGAAATATGTAAGATAAAGAATGTGTATATTATTTCAACATAAGGCATTCTTATCTACTATAAAATAATTTCTATTCTGATAATATGAGAGCTATTCGTCAACAGACGGATGGCTCTTTTTTTTTCTTGCATCAATAAATTCATATATTCAAAGTAATTAATTCAACTAATGCTTAAATCATCTCAAATTAAGAGCAGTATAAAAAATCATAATGGGGTATCCGATCATCACCCGTAGTTTTTTTGATAAAATTGATAATCAGATACTTATCAGAATATTCAAGTTTTTGTAATCCATTGATATTCTGTTCAATATACATTTCACGGGTGATGATCGGATACCCCATTAAAATCATTATACCTTAGTTTTACTAATTATTTTTTTTAATTCAAAATAAATCAATACTTTTACGTGTTAATTCAGAAACAACAATCGAGTTCAATGTAAAAAAATCAAAATTATGAAAAACTTTCACAAAATTATTTTAGCGCTTTTTACGCTTATTTTTGCTTTAAGCATTAGCACTGCAAATGCTCAGTCTGAGCAATTTGTCAAAAAGACAACTGCCTTTAGTCAGTATTTCTATATAAATGGAAATCTGGGTTTTACAAATGCATGGGATGATGTGTCTGCTAAAAGAGACTTATTTTCAGATCCAATGTTTGGCGGCGGCTTAAATTTAGGTTACCAATTTTCACCAATTTTCGGTAGTCGACTAAATCTTACTACTGGTTTTACTGATGTAGATAATATAAATTACGATAGCCAGTTTGCCGATTTTAGTGCGCAATTGACTATTGATCTTACCAATATCTTATATAAAGATAATAATGATAAATTTAATCTTTATGCTTTTGGTGGTGTTGGATTTGGAGGTGTTGGCTTCTGGAAACGTCTAGTTGGAGATTCTAGTGGAGATAGGACTAACAACAATATCATTTTCCCTGGTGGTATTGGAGGTAAGTATGCTTTAGCAGATAATGTTGATATTACTTTAGAATCCGGACTTCATTATTCCGTTACAGATCAATTAGATGGACTATCGGCAAGTGATAAAATTTATACACAGGATGGGTTTTTATTCACATCTATAGGTCTTACATATAAATTAGGAGCATCAGGCATTTCTAAAATGATAAAAAATTCCGGATCTGTCAAGTACAAAATTACTCCGGCAGTTCTTCACGAAAAAGGAGGCAAAGTACCATATGAAGTAAGTGTTACTTTTTTTCCAAATTATTTCTCGCGCAATGCCGCTATAAATGTTGCTCCAGTTTTAAAATATGGTGATCAAAAATTACCTCTTGCTTCTCAAATATTTATTGGAGAAAAAGTTTCCGGTAAAGGCCAAATGGTACCTTTCCAAACTGGAGGAACCTATACTTTTAGTGGTGAGTTTGATTTTATTCCTGAGATGGCCAGCTCCACTGTTGTAGTTAATCCGGTTGTTTATATTCCTAAAACAGGTATGGATAATGCTTATAAAAATTTATTTGCAGCACAATTTAAAATTGGAGACGGTGTAATTCATACAGAAGACTTCGCAGGGGGAAATGAGGAAATCCTTTTAGCAGAAAGCGGATACGAATTAGAGACCATAATTAGAGAATCGGCTAAATTATTCTTCCCTAAAAATTTATATTCTTACAATAATCGATTTGGCTTAAATAAAACCGAACAAGCTAGCGCAGCCATATCTGCTCTTAATAATTTCCTTGCCCAAGGATTGGAAATTAAAAACATTACTGTAAATGCTTATGCTTCTCCGGAAGGTGAAGAAACATTTAATGCCAATCTTTCTGATAATCGTGCTAAAGTTGGCGATAAATACATACATAGCGAACTGAAAAAGATTATTAAAGATTGTAGCGATGTTACTTTCAAGGTGAAAGGAAACGGAGCAGATTGGGATGGATTTATGTCAGCTTTAGAATCATCAAACATTGAAGAAAAAAGCACTATCCTAAACGTTGTTAAATCAGCTGCTCCTGCTAAGAAAGAAGAAGAAATCAGAAACATGATTTTAATTTATCCTGTATTAGAAGACCTTCTGTCTTATCTACGTAGAGCTGAAATCGCTGTTAATAGTTTTGAAAATAAACGTACTTCTGAAGAAATTGCAGTTTTAGCTACAACCAATCCCAATGAATTAACTCTTCAAGAATTACTATATGCTGCAACTTTGACAGATAACAAAGAAGCACAAGGAGGTATTTATAAAACAGCTGCCAACTTATACAGCGCTAGCTGGGAAGCTCAAGCAAATTTTGCATACTCTGAAATTCAAAAGGGCAACCTTAGCAATGCTCTTACCTATCTTGAAAAAGCTGACAAGCTAGCACCGAATAATGCTACTATTTTAAACAATATGGGTGTTGTTCATGCAAAACAACCAGAGTGGGGAAAAGCTAAAAAATATTTCACCAATGCACAGAAACTAGGTGCAAATGAAAATTATAATCTTGGTATTGTTGCTATTCAACTTGGCGAGTACACCAAAGCTATAGAACTGTTTGGCTCAAAGAAATGCGACGTAAATGTTGGTCTTGCTCAATTGATGACAGAAAAATACGAAGCTGCAAAAGCTAACCTAAGTTGTGCCGAAGAAACATGCAAAACAAATTACTTGTTAGCTATTGTTGGTGCTAGAACAGCTAATGATGCTGAAGTATTTGCTGGCTTAAAGAAAGCAATTGAAATTAATCCTAAAATAAAAGGAAAAGCAATTAATGATAGAGAATTTATTCGTTATTTCGATAATGATGCATTCATTTCAATCGTTAAATAATCTCAATACTGAAAATTTCGAAGCCAACCGTTAGATAATGGTTGGCTTTTTTTATGTTCAATTTCTATAAGCTAAAACGAAAAACAAATAATTGCTGAAGGTAAGATACAAAGAAGATTAATTAAACTCAATTATAGAAATTCTATTATTTCAATAGGAAATCATTAGCTATCCTGCTTATTACCGAGCTTAGCATTTAATATACTTACATTAAGTTCGAAACCTATTAGCAGAATGGTTGAGTTGAAGTAAATCCATAACAAAATAAGTAGCAATGTTCCTATAGACCCATATAAAGCATTGTATGTCGCCAGATTATTGGCATAATAATTAAACCCAATATTTGTAAGCATAATAACAAAAGTTGTAGAGCTTGAGCCTGCCGAGAAAAATTTAAAAGGTCGTTTTTTTGCCGGAGCCCAATAATAAATAATGGAAATTCCAAAATACGTTAATGTAACCAATACAAACCAACGAAGCGAATCTAATAATAAGTATATGAATCTATCTTGTAAAAAGTCTTCACTTCTTAAGTATTGGAGCAAAGCCGATCCTGCAGTTATAAATGTAATAGCTAAAATCAACATTATAGCTAAAACCAAAATTAAAACAAATGCTACCCAGCGTTGGGCGAGTATTCCACGAGTTTCCATGCTATGATAGGAAGCGTTAAATGCTTCAATCAATGAATTTATTCCATTAGTTGAAAAAAACAATGCTAAAACAAAACCTATTGAGAGCCAGCTACTATGAGGTCTCATTATGATATCCAGAAATGTAAGATGGACTGATTCCCAAGCCGACTGAGGAATAATATCTTCTAGTAAACTCATTAGGGTTTCTTGAAAATCGTCAATTGGTATAAATGGAATGAGAGTAAAAAGAAAAATTAATGTGGGGAAAATAGCAACAAATAGGTTGAAGCTAATAGCTGAAGATCGGGTTGTAATTGCACCGTTTATGATTCCTTTATAGAAGAAAGTAAAGACTCTTGCCATAGGCATACCGTCAAAACCTGGCAAAGTAACACTATTCACAAATCGGTGAGTGTTTAAATAAAGCTTTTTCACTTTCCCTGTCATTTTCAACTAATTATATTGCTTTTAAACTTAAATCCAAGCTTCTAATATGGTGGGTCAATGCACCAACAGAAACAAAATCGACTCCAGTTTCGGCATAAGATCTTATGGTATCTAAAGTAATTCCACCTGAAGCTTCGGTCTCATACCTGCCTTTAACTATATTAACAGCTTTGATCATGTCATCGACACTAAAATTATCAAGCATTATTCTATTAACACCTTTTTTTGCCAAAACCTGATTTAACTCTTGTAAATTCCTAACTTCAATTTCTACCTTTAAAACTAAATTATTTTGTTTTAGATAGTTAGTGCAAGCGTCAATGGCTTTATCAATTCCGCCAGCAAAATCAATATGATTATCTTTAATCATTATCATATCGTATAGTCCCATTCGATGATTATCTCCACCACCAAGTCTAACTGCCATTTTTTCAAGTTCACGTAAAAGTGGAGTTGTTTTCCTCGTATCTAACAAACGAGTCTTTAGCCTACCTATTTTTTCAACATAGATTGAAGTTGCTGTTGCAATTCCACTCATTCGTTGCATAAAATTCAAAGCCAATCTTTCACCGGAAAGTATTGATATAGAAGAACCTTCAATATCAAAAACAATATCACCAACTTTCACTGCTGAACCATCTTCAATTCTTTGAATGAATTTTAGAGAAGGATCAACTGCCTTAAAAACTTGTTTTGCAATCTCAACACCTGCTATAATTCCATTCTCTTTTACAATTAATTGAGCTTTACCTTTACTATTTGAAGGAATGGTAGATAATGATGTATGATCTCCCTCACGAATATCTTCGTAAAGTGCTTGCTTAATAATTTCGTCAAATGTCATTAAAGTTCTTCTTCTATTTGCAGTTGCACAATTTTAGCCTTTCCTGCCATTTCCTTAAATAAAGCATACACTCTATAAGACCCTTTTATTGAAACAAATAAGCCAATTGCATATACAGTCCCATCATTGGATGAGCCATTATGTTTTATCTGAAATGATTTGGGTTTATCATTTTCAAAGAAAGCTTTAAGCACACCTTTTGCCTGGGTTTTGCTATAAATGCCATCGGTATCTCTTACCGTTAAATCCACTGATTCTGAAAATAAATCAGATAATACGGAATAATTACCTGCACTAATAGCTGTTTTCATCTGCTTTATAGCATCATCAAAAGACTGTGCTGACAGTGGAATTACAAATATACTCAGAAGTAAAACCACCAAAATTCTTCTATTTATCATAGCTTTATTTTTTATAACACATATTCACCCTACTAGATTAATATTATTTATAAAGGCTTAATGCAAAATTACCAAATTTTCAACACGATATTGTAATACAGTATGTTTCCTTTTTGTATCCAGTATAAAACATCATAGTTAAAATGTTAAAGATTAGTACTTTTGTCTTTCAACAAAAAACGTACCATGGATATTAAATTAATCCTACATGGAAAGACTGAAGAAGCCTATTTGAAGGAAGGAATTTCAAAATACTATAGACACTTAAAACGATATATTTCCTATTCCGAAATAGTTATCCCTGCTCTAAAAAATGCTAAAAGACTTAGTTTTGAAGAAATTAAGGAAAAAGAAGGAGACTTACTTTTAGCAAAAATTAAGGCAACTAACACTCTAGTTATGTTAGATGAAAAGGGCAAAGTATTGTCATCGCTTGAATTTTCAACTTTTCTTCAAAAAAAAATGAACTTAAGTATTAAAAGCCTTGTTTTCGTGGTTGGAGGTTCTTATGGATTTTCAGATGAAGTGTATCAACGAGCTAACTATAAACTTTCACTTTCAAAAATGACCTTTTCGCACCAAATGACAAGGTTAATTTTTGTTGAGCAAATTTATCGTGCATTTACAATTCTTAATAATGAACCTTATCATCACGAATAAAATATGCAATTTATACGATTTTCAACACATATTTTATCCCTATCTTTGACACCTAAAATTTAAACATGAAGCATTACTTCAGAACTCTTCTTTTACTGCTTTGTTTTATTTTTTCGATAGGTGTATCAGCGCAGCAAAAGGTGAAAGGCGATATTCCTTTAACACAAAACTCTTCAAACTCTGCAACAACAAGTCCAGATAATGAATTATCTGAAGGAACTCCATTCATGATTGATTCTATGTTGATTTTGGGAAATCCTAAAAACGTAAAAACATACTCTTTTTATTCTCAATATATTGGGCTGAAGTCATTGACAACCATTGATACTGCTTTGCACAATCTCGAACTTTACAATCCCACCAAACAAGCTCAAACATTTTCACAAAATTTAGGTGTCACCGGTTCCGCAAGCACTCCATTAATTCTAGAGTTTAATCCACAAGTTTCTTTTGATCTTGGAATTCAGTCTTACGATCTTTTTATTCGTGATTTATCAGAGGTGGAATTAATTGAAACACCTGCTCCATTTACTCAGTTATACTGGGTTCAAGGAGCAAATAAAGAAAATATACTTCAAGTTCAACACGCTCAAAGCTTTAAGGACAATCAAATAAAGGCTGGCATTGACTTTAAACTTTTCAATACAGTAGGATATTATGCCAATCAACAAACTGACATTAAAAATTTTAATGGAAATATAGCCTACCGCACAAAAGATAGGCGCTATTCAGTGGAAGGGGTTTATTTCCATAACAAACTCATACTTCAAGAGAACGGCGGAATAATTATTGATTCTATCTATGAGCAAGATTTAGAACCTAATAGGCAAATTATAAATGTGAATTTAGAAAGCGCCGAAAACCTTATCAAATATTCAGGTGTTGGAATTAATCAAAGCTTTTATATTGCCAAAGCGGAACCTGATTTTTCGGCCATTCCAGATACCAATATTCTAAATCTTGATGGGTATAGTGTTTATCATTATAAGAAGCCTTATTTCGATCCTATTACACCACTCGGATATTTATCACATAGTTTTCTGTATAGCACAGAAATATATCAGTATACTGATAGTGATGGGGCTTCAGCTTTCTATTCTAACATACCTGATTTTACTACTGGTGCAACCAGTACATTTGATAGTATTAGTCATAGAAAAATAGAAAATGTTTTATCGTACGGTAACCTTGATTATAAAGACAATCTTGATAATCCAAAATTTCTAACTTTTTCAATTGGAATTGGATTGGTATTGAATCGCTATACCCAGGACACTATTGTAAATACCCTGTCAGAGTTAAACCCACAAGGGAAGTTGCAATTATTTTTAACTAACAATATAAATATCTTAGCATCAGGTATTTATTCTTATAGAAGTGATAATACATCAGCCTATAACCTTAATGGAAATGCTGAACTTTCAATTAAGAAAATTAAACTAAATCTTTCATTTAGCTCATCTTCTACTCAGGCGGGATGGATATATCAGCATTTTTATAGCAACTATTTTAAATGGGAAAACGATTTTCAAAACCAAAAACACCAGGAATTCAATATTCAGATTTCACGCGAATTAACTCAAATTAAAGCAAAATCCGGCCTTATTCACGATTACCTTTATTTCGACAATAATGTAACACCTCAACAATATGGTACGCCGCTATCCTATTATAGTATATCCGCTTATCAAGGTCTCCGTTTCGGAAATTTCGGAATTGATTTTAACTTTATTTATCAGGGAGTAAGTGATAATAGTATTTTAAGAGTACCAAAATTATACTCTAATTCGCAGTTTTTTTATACTAATACTCTTTTTGATGGTGCATTGGACTTGCAAATTGGCTTAAATATCAGGTATTTTAGTAGTTATTATGCCAATGCATATATGCCAGCATTACGCTCCTTTTATATTCAAGACGAAAGGAAATATGGGAACTATCCTTATTTTGACATTTTTCTAAATGCTAAAATAAAACGAGCACGGCTATTTTTTAAATATGAACAGTTAAATTCTAGCTTTATGCCGCAAAATTATTTCATTAGCCCTCACTATCCTAACCCTGATGCGAGTTTTACATTTGGCGTATTATGGCAAATGTTTAATTAATTATCCTTCTAATTCTAATTATCCAGATTTTACTAATAAAAGAATTGTGGGAACAAAAAATTATCTCCTTTTTCCTTTTAGTTTTGGAAATATCATACGGTAATTTGGTTCTATATTCCCTTCAGTAATATCAGCCAATTTACGTTTAAGCAAAATTTTTCGCATCGAACTTAAGCGTTCTATAAATATTTTACCATCAATATGATCGTATTCGTGTTGAATAATTCGAGCGACAATTCCTTCGACCCATTCGTCGTGATACTCCCAATTTTCATCATAAAATTGGATACGAATACGTGGCTTTCGCATAACTTCCTCATGAATCTCTGGCACACTCAAGCAACCCTCTTGAAAACTCCATTCTTCGCCCTCTTCTTCCACAATATGAGCATTAATAATTACTTTCTTTTGCCCTTCAGCTTCAGGATAGTCCTCTTTAAACGGATTAGCATCAATTATAAATAAGCGGATATTAAGACTAATCTGTGGAGCAGCCAAACCAACGCCATTCGATTCATACATGCTTCCCCACATATTATCTATCAGTTCATTCAAGCCCGGATAATCTTTATCAATATCAACAGATATCTTTTTTAAAGTCGGATGCCCATAAGCAACAATTGGTAAAAACATTTATTTAAGTGTTTTGGTTTCTAAATAAGATTGTAAAATTATAGTAGCACTAATGCTGTCGATCATCCCTTTATTTTGTCTAGCTTTTTTGCCCAAACCTGCGTCAATCATACTCTGAAAAGCCATCCTAGAAGTAAAGCGCTCATCCATCCTTTCAATAGGAATATTAGGAAAAGCTTTCCGCAGTCTACCAATAAAAGGATTGATAAACCGTGCTGCATCGGAGGGCTTATTATTCATTTGCTTTGGCTCACCAATCACAAACAAACTCACATCTTCTTTGCTTACATAATTAGTTAAATAAGCAATCAGTTCTTTAGAAGAAACAGTTTCCAATGCGTTTGCAATAATCCCTAATTCATCAGTAACGGCTATGCCGCAACGCTTTTGTCCATAATCTATTGCTAGAAATCTACCCATAATTTTAACGGTGGCAAAGATACTAAAAAGATTCTTTCATATTGTTGCCATTATTATCACAAAAAAATCCAGTCAAAGAATTCACATCTAATTATGTAGCGAGACAAAGATTATCCTTAATTTTACCGTCAAAATAAACCAATTTAGCATGTACGAGAATCTAAAAAACAATATTGAAGCAGCTTGGGAAAATCGCGCTTTATTGGAGCAAGAATATATTCAAAAAGATATACGCGATCTTATTGCTTTACTGGATAATGGAAAGCTACGTGTTGCTCAAAAAAAAGGAAATAAATGGACTGTAAATGAATGGGTTAAAAAAGGTGTAATTCTATATTTCCCCATCCAAAAAATGGAGACAATAAGTATGCCTCCATTTGAATTTCACGATAAAATAGCACTAAAAAAGAATTATGCTGAATTGAAAGTTAGAGTAGTTCCACATGCCCTTTCTCGATATGGCTCCTACTTGGCTCCAGGTGTTGTTATGATGCCAAGCTACGTAAATATTGGTGCTTATGTTGATAGCCAAACAATGGTTGATACTTGGGCAACTGTAGGTTCTTGCGCTCAAATAGGAAAAAACGTTCATTTGAGTGGTGGTGTTGGAATAGGCGGTGTTTTAGAACCTGTTCAAGCTGCACCGGTTATTATTGAAGATAATTGTTTTATAGGATCACGTTGCATCGTTGTTGAAGGTGTTCTTATTGAAGAAGCTGCAGTTTTAGGTGCCAATGTTGTGCTAACAAAAACAACAAAAGTAATTGATGTTAGCGGTAAAGAACCTATCGAATTTAGCGGTTATATTCCTACTAGATCAGTAGTTATTCCTGGTACCTATACAAAGAAATTTCCTGCAGGAGAATATCAAGTACCTTGTGCTTTAATTATTGGGAAACGAAAAGCTTCAACCGATTTAAAAACATCTTTAAACGATGCTTTACGCGATTATAATGTCGCTGTGTAATCTTAAAAGCTATGCATCTTAAAAATCATACATACGATAAGAAATATTTGGTAATTCAAACTGCTTCGATTGGTGATGTTATATTATCAACTGCTATTGGTGAGAAACTTATTCAGCAATATCCGAATGCTCAAATTGATTATCTGGTAAAACGCGGAAATGAAAGGCTTTTTGATGGAAATCCTTGGATTAACGAGATCGTAGTTTGGGATAAATCCAACGACAAGTATAAAAATATGCTGCGCATTATTTTTCAGTTTCGAGACGAAAAATACGATGCAGTAATAAATTTACAGAGATTCTTTTCCAGTGGTATTTTCACAATGTTTTCCGGTGCAAAAAAAACTTTTGGATTTCGTAAAAACCCTCTATCCTTGTTTTTTAGCAGGGCTTTTCCACATAAATTCAAAAATAATTGGCACGAAACCGATCGTAATCATCAACTTATTGTAAAACTAACCGATATAGAAAAAGCAAAACCTTCTTTGTATCCAACAATGAAAGATTTTGCGATTATGTCGCAATACAAAACACAAAAATATATTACGATAACACCTGCATCTATTTGGTTTACAAAACAATACCCAATAGAAAAATGGATTGATTTTATTCAAAATATCAATCCTAAGACAAATATTTATCTTTTAGGTTCCACAGCTGATAAAAAACTTTGCGATGAACTAATCAAGCAAACCGATAGAGATTATATGATGAATTTAGCTGGAAAACTAAGTTTTATGGAATCGGCGGCACTAATGCGAGATGCTTGGATGAATTTTGTAAATGATTCTGCTGCTCAACACATTGCATCTGCAGTAAATGGTAAAATAACTGCTATTTTTTGCTCAACAGTTCCCAGTTTTGGTTTTGGCCCTCTATCAGATAATTCCGTAATTATAGAAAATAAAGAAAAACTGGAGTGCCGACCCTGTGGATTACACGGCCATAAAAACTGTCCGGAAAAGCATTTTAAATGTGCTTTAGATATTGACACTAAAGAACTTTTAGATAGATTATAAAATGGAAATAGAACTTCAAAATGCATTAAAGTTTATAAATAAAGGTGGCACAGTTTTATATCCAACAGATACAATTTGGGGAATTGGTTGTGATGCTACTAATGCAAAAGCTGTTAAAAAAATCTATGCAATTAAAAACCGCACAGAAAGCAAAAGCATGATTATTTTACTTGCTGATTTTGAGCAACTTCATCATTATGTAGATCAAGTTCCATCAATTGCAGCAGATCTTATTAAATCTATTGACAAGCCTTTAACTATTATTTATTGTGGTGCAAAAAATTTAGCTAAAAACCTTATCGCAGCTGATGGAACTATTGCCATAAGAATAGTTAAACATGATTTTTGTCGCGCACTTATTCAAAGCCTTGGTAAACCACTGGTTTCAACATCAGCCAATCTTTCCTATGCACCAAGCCCCCAATTTTTCGCAAATATTCAAGACCATATAAAGAATAAGGTGGATTATATTGTTAAGCTGGAACAAAGCCTTAGAATTGTTAACAGTGCTAGTACAATCATTAAACTGGAAAAATCGGGTAAATACACAATCATTCGCGAGTAATTAATATTTTCAATCGTTCAATTAAAAAACTCTATCCCTTGGAAATTTCCTATTTTTGTAAAAAATAATAATATGATTGTAGTTACAGGAGCTGCGGGATTTATTGGAAGTGTTTTGGTCGCTAAATTAAATAAAGAGCATCAATCTAATTTAATACTTGTTGATGAATTCTCAAAATCCGAAAAAGCAAAGAATCTCGAAAACAAATCGTTTTTAGCTAAAATCGATCGTGAAATATTTTTCGATTGGCTGGAAATCAATCATCAAAGTGTTGAATATATTTTCCATATAGGAGCGCGTTCGGCGACAACTGAATTTAATGTTGATGTTTTAAATAAATTGAATCTTCATTATACACAAGAAATGTGGGAAGCTTGCTCCAAACATTCAATTCCATTAATCTATGCTTCTTCAGCTGCAACTTACGGAATGGGCGAATTGGGTTATAATGATTCTCATGAAATAGTGGAACAATTACAACCCTTAAATCCTTATGGTCGATCGAAAAACGATTTCGATAAATGGGCTTTAAAACAAGAAAAAACACCGCCTTTTTGGGCAGGTTTAAAATATTTCAATGTTTATGGTCCTAACGAGTATCATAAAGGTTTGATGGCATCGGTTATTTTGCATGCTTTTAATCAAATTAAAAACACAGGGCAAGTGAAGCTTTTTAAATCGCATCATTCTGATTATAAAGACGGTATGCAATTACGCGATTTTGTTTATGTAAAAGATGTGGTAGATATTATGCTGTTTTTAATGAAAAATAAAGTTGAGTCTGGTATTTACAATGTCGGTACTGGTCATGCACAAACTTTTTTAGATCTGGCAAATGCTACATTCTATGCATTAAACCTTGAACCAAATATTGTCTTTGTTCCAACTCCTGTTAATATCAGAGATAAATATCAATATTTTACTGAGGCAAAAATGGATAAACTTAGAAGTCAAGGTTATTCCGCAAAATTTTCAACGCTTGATGAAGGAGTTAAGGATTATGTGCGGAATTATTTAAAGAATGAATTGATTTATTGAAGCTAGGGTGAAAATTCCGGAGTATATTGAACCACCATTCCGGCGCAAACTGCACCACTTGTTAAATGATGAATTTGTAATACAAATATAGATTAATTTTCAATATATTTTTTTCTAAGTGATTCT
>JAQIBR010000023.1 GCA_027858955.1 Bacteroidales bacterium | reverse complement strand
AAAAAGCTGATATACAAAGAGCGAGTAAGGTTCGTTCTACTAAAGGATTACTAGTTCATATATTTGGTAAGTTAGCTACTGCATATATTCACCTGATATTTTAACCCTTGATTCGCATTAATTACAAGCTGATACATTATGAGAAAATTTATAATTATTTTTAGTGCAGTTCTTTTTTCGATCCAAGTTTTTTCTCAAGAACTTGTGGAGAAGAGCAAAGACTTTCAAAAACAGTTTGATGAAGTATCTCAAGGTATTTCTGTGGAAAAAGACACAACTTATTGGTTAAATGAAGGCGATTTTTCTATTCAATTTAATCAGGTAAGTTTTAGTAATTGGGCTGCAGGAGGTATTAATTCTTATGCCACTGTGATAGGATTAAATTATTCATTTAATTATACCAAGGCCAAAAGTTCCTGGGACAATAAACTAGTGCTTTCTTATGGTATGCAAAGTTTGGATGGAGAGATTAGAAAAACTGATGATAAAATTGATTATGCCAGTAAATATGGCCATAAGTTAAGTGATAAAACGTATTTTGGTGTTTTATTTAGCGTAAAATCGCAATTTACAAACGGTTATAATTATCCTGATATTGATAATTATGTTTCAAGATTTGCTGCACCAATGTATATTGGAATAGGTCCGGGTATAGATTATAAACCCAGTAAATTCTTTTCTTTATTCTTAGCTCCTGCAACAGCTCAATGGGTAATTGTTTCTGATGTTGCTTTGGCTGAGGCTTACGGTAATGAACCTGACCAAAAAGTTCGCGCTCAATTTGGTACAGCTGTTAAAATGCAGTTTATAAAGGAAATAGCTAAAAACATCAAACTTGATACAAAATTGGAATTGTTTTCAGATTATTTAAACAAGCCGCAGAACATAATTGTGAATTGGGATATGGCTATAGATATGAAAGTAAACAAACTGATTTCAGCTAAGTTAACTACCGGATTAATTTATGATGACAATATCATAATTAATGATGCTGATGGAAATCCATTAGGGCCAAGAATTCAATTAAAAGAAATGTTTGGTGCTGGATTATCGGTTAAATTATAATCTTTTAAATAAACTATTTGAACCCGAATCTCTTTGATGTTCGGGTTTTTTTGTGCGAAACAAAATGTATTTTTGCAATAATGATCCAGAACGATAGTTTATATACAAGTTCACAACAGGAAGTGTTCTCGTTGGATACAATTAGCGAAAGTTTGCCTCGTTTTTTTGTTGAAAAAGGTAAAACTCAAATAATTGAAAATAAACGGATTGAAACCGATTCGGTTCCTTTGTGGATTGATTTGAGTCTTATCTTTTGGGTTTTTGTTATAGTATTTGCACGCTTGTCGTATACTTTTAGGATGCGTCAAATCATTACAACAACAATAAATCCTAAACAAGTAAAATATTTGTTGCGCGAAGGTAATTTACTGAAGCAAGGGTTTCCGGTAATTTTATTGCTTTTATATTTCTTTACGATATCTTTATTTGCTTTTATAGCTATAAATCAATATTTGCCCGAGTCGTTTTATTTTTCTGTAGGCGAAGGTTTTTTGATTTTATATGGGGTTGTAGTGCTTTTTCATTTATTAAAATTTGTGAGTATTTGGTTTTTGGGATTTATGTTCAATACTCGTAAAGTAAGCCTTCGTTATCTCCTCGATCATTATTTATTCCATATCAGTGAAGGATTTATCCTTTTTCCATTATTAATTTTGTTTGTTTACTCGGACCTGCAATTATTTTTGTATGCAGCGATAATCGTTCTATTGCTTCTTTGGATCTATCGTTTACAAAGAGCAATTGTTATAGGATTAGCATGCGCGAATTTTTCACCGTCTTATTTATTTTTATACCTTTGCACGCTCGAAGTAATGCCCTTCTTTTTGATATACAAACTGGGTTTGCAGTTTGCTTAAAAAGGGTCATTGTGCTGTTGTTTAATAAATTCTTTACCCATGAAAATTAAAAACGTTTTAGTCTCGCAACCCAAGCCCGCAGAAGTAGAAAAATCACCCTATTTTATTCTGGCAAAGAAGTATAAAGTAAATGTCGATTTTCATAAATTCATTAAAATTGAAGGTATTAAAGCCATCGATTTTCGTAAAGATCGCATTGCTATTTTAGATCATTCCGCTGTTATTTTTACTAGTCGGCATGCTATAGATCATTTCTTTCGTTTGTCAATAGAAATGAGAGCTGAAATTCCAGATACTATGAAATATTTCTGTGTTTCAGAAGCCATTGCATTTTATCTACAAAAGTATGTTCAGTACCGTAAACGTAAAATATTTTATGGCCGACAAAGTTTTGCTCAGTTAATGGAAATTATTGTAAAGCATAAAACGGAGAATTTTTTATTGCCCTGTTCTAATGTTGCTGAAATGGATTTGTCTAAAATCCTGAAAAACAGCAATATAAAACATAGTAAAGCTATAATGTATCAAACTGTAGCTGCTGATTTGTCGGATGTTGAAATAGAAAAATACGATTTGATTGTGTTTTTTAGCCCATCGGGAATAAAATCCTTATTTACTAATTTCCCGAATTTCAAACAGGGTGAAACTTTAATTGGTGCTTTTGGTCCTTCAACACGTAAAGCAGTTGAAGAAGCAGGATTAAAACTAAGCATTGAAGCGCCCACACAATCAGCACCTTCTATGACTATGGCTTTAGAACAATTCATCGAGGAATCGATGAAGACAAAAAAAGGGAACTTCATTTAAAGGCCCTAAAAATGTACACCTTTACAAAAAAGGAGCGTCTAAACAGCAAGAAAAATATCAGCAGTCTTTTTGAGACTGGCACTTCTTTTTTTAGCTATCCATTTAAAGTATATTATCATTTTATTGAAATTGATGATAATAAGTCAATATCAGCGGTTCTGTTTAGTGTCGGCAAAAAGCAATTTAAACTTGCCATAGACCGTAATAGGGTAAAACGATTGTGCAGAGAAGCATATCGTTTAAATAAATCTTTATTGATCGATAAATTGATTGAAAAGAAAATCAATATTGATATTGCCTTTGTTTACGTTGGAAAAACCATTCCTGAATTTAAAGATTTGGAAGCTAAAATGCAAAAAGTGCTCCTGCAATTATCTGCTATTGAACAGAACGGAAAAACAATCACTTAAACTAAAACATTCCCATCCATCTCATTCGGAATAGGAAGTTCCATTATTTTTAAAATCGTAGGGGCTATATCCGCCAATTTCCCGTCAATGATGTTTCTATAATTATCATCCAATAGAAATATAGGCACGGGATTCATAGAGTGTGCGGTATTCGGACTTCCATCAGCATTGACTGCATTATCGGAATTACCATGATCAGCTGTAATGATAACTGAATAACCTAAATCGCGCGCTGTTTTTGCTACTCTTTCTACACTGCGATCAACAGTTTCAACTGCTTCTGTAATAGCAGAATAAACGCCGGTATGACCAACCATATCGGAATTTGCAAAATTCAAAACAACCAAATCGGGTTGATTTGCTTTCAATTCTTCCACAATAGCATCGGTAACTTCAGGTGCACTCATTTGAGGCTGAAGATCGTAAGTGGCAACTTTTGGTGAAGGAATAAGAATTCGCTTTTCGCCTTCAAATTCCGATTCTCTTCCGCCACTGAAAAAGAAAGTTACGTGTGCATATTTTTCTGTTTCTGCAATTCTAATCTGCTCTTTATTTTGCTGAGCCATAACTTCGCCCAGTGTATTTTTTAAATCGTCTTTAGTATATGCGAGATGAATATTTTTGAATTTATCATCGTATTTAGTCATAGTAACATAATACAAAGGCAAAGTTGTCATGTCAAATTCGGGCATATTTTCTTGACTAAGAACAGTAGTTATTTCTCTTAATCGATCTGTGCGGAAATTAAAACAGAATACAACATCATCCTTTTCTATTTTGGCTAAGGGTTTTCCATTTTCATCAACAATTACTTGAGGGTCGACAAACTCATCGGTTTTCCCCTCTGTATAGCAGTTTTTAATGGCATCAACGGCCGAATGAGATGTATTTCCAATGCTATTCACCATCAAATCATAACCTCGCTTAATACGCTCCCAACGCTTGTCTCTATCCATTGTATAATAGCGACCACAAACAGATGCAATTTTAGCGCCATTATTTTTTATATGATCCTCCAATTCTTGAACATAGGCAGCACCACTTCTTGGGTCAGTATCACGACCATCAGTTAAGACATGAACAAAAACATCATCCAAATCATATTGGTGAGCAATATCTGTCAATTTCATTAAATGCTTAGTCGAAGAGTGAACACCACCATCAGAAACCAAACCTAAGAAATGAACTTTTTTATTATTCTTTTTAGCGTATTCAAAAGCGTTGTTTATGACTTTATTTTGCTCAATAGAGCCATTTTTAATAGCGCGGTTAATCTTTACAAGATCCTGATAAACAACTCTACCGGCGCCGATATTTAAATGTCCCACTTCTGAGTTTCCCATTTGACCGTCGGGCAATCCAACATGCTCACCGTCAGTTAGTAAATGTGCATGAGCTGCGTTTTCGGAAAGATATAAACGCTTTATATATTTTGTGTCGGCTTGATAAATGGCATCTGCTTTGTCTTTTTTGCCTTCGCCCCAGCCATCCATGATGATAAATACAACTTTTTTGCTCATATATATTTTGATTTAAATATTGGCTTTAATTTGCTTTGTGTATTAGCAATGAAAAATTAACCATCGATGCTCTATGCCACAAAGAAATTGTCTCAAAAAAAGAGAATGCAAATATACACAAGATTCAGCATCTTAATTCAAGTAGCGAAGGCTTCACTCAAAGTGAAACCTTCGCTAAGCAAACTTTATTTTATCGGGTGTTTTCTATTTGCATAAGAAGCTAAAATAGAAAGGGCTAGCAAGAAAGCAACCGTATAAAAAGCAAAATTGGGAATTGGCATTGAATCGCCTTGAGCGTATGAATGAAGACCTGAAAGATAATAGTTTACGCCAAAATAAGTCATTATGACTGAGAAATAAGAGAATATACTTCCTACATTAAAAGCATATAGACTTTTAAGTCCCGGAATCAATCGCATATGTAAAACAAAGGAGTAGATTACAACTGTAACTAAAGTCCAGGTTTCTTTTGGATCCCATCCCCAATATCGTCCCCACGATTCATTTGCCCAAATTCCGCCTAAAAACGTACCGATTGTAAGCAAATACAATCCTGCAATAAGAGATGCTTCATTAATTCTGCTTAGCTCTTTAATCTTTACTTGAATTCTGTCGCTATTTTTATTTGTTTGCAGCAACATAAAAATCAAATTTAAAATTCCCAAAAATCCACCCAGAGCTAAAAATCCATAACTAGCTGTAATTACTGCCACGTGAATGGTTAGCCAATACGATTTTAAAACAGGAACTAAATTGGTAATTTCAGGATTCATCCAACTTAAATGAGCTACATAAAGAATTAAAAATGTAAGAATAGCAGTAGCGCCTAATGCAATTGGAGCTTTTTTATAAAATGAAATTCCTGCCAGCATACTTGCCCATCCTATAAATATCATCGATTCGTAGCCATTACTCCAAGGAGCATGACCGGCAATATACCAACGCATTATTAATCCTCCAGTATGTGCAATAAAGGCTAAAAATAGTATGCCAAAAAGTATGTTAATTGCCCATTTAAATCGGAATTTGGGCCAGAGAATTCTGATAAACAATAACACTAAAAGAATAAAGCCAAATATACCGTTAATAAAGGAAAGTTGCTTAAAAATATCGAAGCGATTGTAAAGAATCTCCATTTTAAAATGAGCATTATCTTTAATTTCGTCTGAAGCAAATTTTTGCTGGTAAGCATAGATTGCATCAAGATAAAAGTCAGCATCTTCCCATTGATTAGTAGCAACGCCTTTCTTAAGAGCATCAATGTAATTGGCTGATACTGATTTGATAAATCCTGAATCTTCAGAAGAAAATCCATCCAAATTATCAGTTGGATTTTTCCATTTATCATTGGGTGAACCTGGAACTGGAAAAATGTTTAGGAAATGACCATTTGCAGCCATATACAATACATTTACTCTTTCATCGACAGTAATGATGTCTTTATCCAAAGTACTTCGCTGTGAAGGCTTTTTTCTGTATGCTTCGTCGACATATTTGCTTAGTTTGTAGGCGGGTTGCTGATTGTTATTAAAGAAATTATTGAAAGTCGCCCTTGGATTATTATTACCAATAATTGCCTTGAGTTCATCATTAGAAACTTTAATTAATTCCTGTCTCATCCAATAATTTGGATCTATCATCATTCCAAGCATCACTTGCTCTGGGCTTAAGCCTTTGTAAGAACCTAAGCGACTATATTTTCTGAAAGTTTCATTACTTACAGAATTCATTGGTTTAAACCGTCCGCTTTGACCTTGATTAATTAAGTTGTTAAATTTTTCGATGTGTTGAGCAGGTATTTTCTCTATTCTTTGGATACCACTTTGAGCAGATACTGATTGAGCTGGGAGTACACTTAATCCAGCAGTAAGCAGAAATGCAAGAGTAAAAATACCAATGGTTTTTTGACGAATTAAAAATTGGAAGCGGGTGTTTTTTTCAAAGATTGCTAAAAACATAGTAATCATCATTAGTCCATAGCCAAAATAAGTAATCATCATACCCCACCAGTCATGATTAACTGATAAAACAGTACCGCGCTCATCTTTGTCGTAAGAAGATTGGAAAAAACGATAACTATCATAATTGAGTACATTGTTCATAAAAATGCGAAAGTCTTGTTTTAGATTAACTCGATCATCAATAAGAATTACTTCGCTTGCATAAGAAGATGGACTGTTTGATGCAGGATAGCGATCGAGTTGAAAATCGACTAATTTTATGCTAAAAGGAAGATCAATTTCCTTAGGACCATAACTCACATCAAAATGTTTTCCGTCAAAATCTATATGTTTTGCAGGAGCTAGATATCCTCTTACTCCCATTGCATAGCTTTCAATTTGTTTGCCATCTTTATTACTTAATGTAAATTTAACTGCGTTTAAACCTGTATTTTGGCCATCCGTATTGCTTTCTACACTCATTTGAGCATGCTCATAATATTCACGTAAAACAAGGCTTTGATCTCCGACCTGATAAACTTGTTTCTCTGTAAAAGAGTAGAGCGAATCTTTATAAAGTGCTAGATCATCAGTAGACATCATATTTATCAGTTTACCATTTTCGGGCAATTGAATGAATAAGCCTTCGGGTCGTGATGATATAACAAAGGTATTTGGAGTTTGTGTTTCCGAATTAAAGCTAACATTATAGGATTCTAAACGTTTACTTTCACCTTCAAAAAGTGAAAAGCGTGTAAATTTACCATTAATGGTCCCGCTTAAATTAAGCATTTTTGGGCCATCTTTAGATTCCTTCATTAGCTCCCTTGCATTAGGAACATATTCGAAAGTTTTTAAAGTATAGTTATTTTCACCGGCTTTTAAGCGTATTTTTTCTTTTACTGAAGTTATAGGGGTAAAAAGAACTTTTTCTTCAGCAGAAAAAGTGTTTTGTCCATCAATGCATTTAATTTGTATAAATGTTTCATCAGAAAGAATTTGATTCGATGATTGATTTTCCCGGATACTCATCATCCCTTCAAATCCAATATATCTAGTTACACCTGCTCCTATAATGATTATTAAAAAAGAAAGATGAAAGGCAAATACAGAATAGCGTTTCGTTTTTAAAGGGTTGTATTTAAACGCATTCCAAGCAATGTTGATAAATGCAAGCAGGATTACAATTTCAAACCAACGAGCATTATAAACGACAGCTTTAGCTGCTATTGCACCAAAATCGTTTTCAATAAAAGTTGCATAACCAGTTGCAAAAGCAATGATCACCAATAAAATACCTGAAAATTTAAGGGAAAGGATGAAATTCAGAAGATTTCTCATAATATTAATTATTTGTGCTTTTAAGTGCGACAAATATACAAAACTAGATTTATTGTTTAATAAAAAACAATGAACATTAGCTTTTATTTAACTTATTGTATTTGAGAATTGATGGGAGAAAATAAATAATACTATACTACAGGATTAAGTTGGTTATAAGCTTTCTCTGCTGCAAGTTTTTCTGCCCCCCTAATAGAGAAGTCGATCGCTTTTGCTTTTGATTCGCCATTGATAAATGCTTCCACTTCAAATTGCTTCTTATAACCAACTCCGATTTCATTTATAACACGAAATTCTAATTCGAATTTTTCTTTTTGGCAGTATTCTAGAAGCGCACTTTTGTGACTTATTTCGGTGTTTTCAAGCTCTTCAATATTGAAGTGGACATTTATAATACGATCGATCAAAATTTTTGAAGTAAAATTATAACCTTTATCAAGATAAAGTGCTCCTACAAATGCTTCAAAAGCATCGCCATTAATCGATTTAAATTGTTTATTATTATCTGTATCCGCAGTAATTAAATCTTTGAGACCAAGTTTTTGTGAGAGCTTATTTAGCGCAGAACGGCTCACGATTTTGGATCTCATTGAAGTCAAGAATCCTTCATCTTTCAATGGAAATTTTTTAAATAATAATTCTGCTACTATAGATCCAAGAATCGCATCTCCTAAATATTCAAGTCGCTCATTATTAAGCCTTAACCCATTGTATTTTTCAATTGCTGCCGACCTATGTCTAAATGCAAGCTTATACAAAAAAATATTCCTGGGATAGAACCCAAAAATATTTTTTATAGATTGATAAAAAGCTCTTTCTGAAGAGAAATAAGCCTTTATAGATAATAAACAATTTGAATTCAATTATGCGTTGTGTTTTTTAAAGATAATTGAAGCGTTATGACCACCAAACCCAAATGTATTTGAGAGAGCAGCATTTACAGTACGTTTTTTAGCCTGTCCAAAAGTGAAATCAAGTTTAGGATCAATATTTGGGTCGAGATTAAATTGATTGATAGTTGGTGGAACAATATCGTTAAAAACAGCGAGGATTGTGGCAATACCTTCAACAGCACCTGCGGCACCTAAAAGATGACCGGTCATTGATTTTGTGCTATTAATAGAAATATTGTAAGCATGCTCACCAAACATTGACTTAATTGCCAATGGTTCAGCTATATCTCCTTGTGGAGTAGAAGTCCCATGTGTATTTATATGAACAATTTCTTCTTTTTGCATATTGGCATCTTCCAAAGCAGCCTTCATGGCTAACATGGCTCCATATCCTTCCGGATGAGGTGATGTCATGTGATAGGCATCGGCCGAAAGACCTCCGCCTGCAACTTCTGCATATATTTTTGCTCCACGAGCCAAGGCGTGTTCTAATTCTTCAAAAATCAGACCCGAACCACCTTCGCCCATAACAAATCCATCACGATCTACGTCAAAAGGACGTGATGCAGTTTTAGGATCGTCGTTACGTGTTGAAATGGCGTGCATGGCATTAAATCCACCAACACCTGCAATGTTAATAGCCGCTTCGGATCCACCAACAACAAAAGCATCGGCTTTGCCTAAACGAATATAATTAAAAGCATCAACCATAGCATTAGCTGATGATGCACAAGCAGAAACGGTTGCAAAATTAGGTCCGCGAAATCCATTTTTAATTGAAATATGTCCGGCTGTAATATCGGCTATCATTTTGGGGATAAAGAATGGATTGAAACGTGGTGTTCCATCACCTCTGGCAAAATCACTTACTTCTTTTACAAAAGTATTTATACCACCAATTCCTGCTGCCCAGATAACACCCACGCGGTCGCCGTTAATTCCTTCGGCATTTAAATCTGCGTCGGCAATTGCCTGTTGAGCAGCAACTAGACCGAATTGAGCATATAAATCATATTTGCGAGCTTCCTTACGATCGAAATAATCGAGAGGATCAAAGCCTTTAACTTCGCAGGCAAATTTAGTTTTGTGTTTGGATGTGTCAAATGATGTAATCATGTCAGCACCAGACACTCCATTAAGCAGACCATTCCAATATTCTGGAACAGTATTGCCTAATGGAGTTACGGCACCAAGACCAGTAATAACTACTCGTCGTAATTCCATAAATGAAATTTTTATTGAGCGTTTTCTTCTATATAGGCGATAGCTTCACCTACAGTTTGAATGTTTTCGGCTTGATCATCAGGAATACTCATATTGAATTCTTTTTCGAATTCCATAATCAATTCCACAGTATCTAAAGAATCAGCACCTAAGTCATTAGTAAAACTTGCTTCAGGTGTCACTTCACTAGGATCTACCCCTAATTTATCAACAATAATATCGATAACTTTTGCTTTTTTGTCAGACATGTTTTTCTCTTTTTTTATTTAACAAGCGGCAAAGAAAAATATTTACAACTTACAAAGCAATAAAAAAACGTTATTTTATGTGAAAATAGTTGTTAAGGGCTTGATTATTAATCGCATTACTAATTCGAATATTCGACCGAAAAATTCGATAAATAGCTAAAATTACCGATTTATATAAGGAAACAGTGATTTTCATTAAAATGTAAGCTGTTAAATTTGTCAATTATTTATAATTGAGTCTGCTCTGAAAAGTCTGAAAATATGAAAAAAGTCCTGAAAGGACTGAATTTGAATAACCGTGGGCTTCGTCGTGAGCGTTCGACTGAGCTCACGCCGAAGTCTCAGCCGAACGGCTTAGCCCACGGAAGAATGAAAGAAATCCAATAACCCTGAAAGGGTTGAATATTAACATATTAGAAGTTCAACCCCTTCAGGGTTGTGATTCCAATTTCGCATATTTTCCACCGGTTCCACCGGTGGTTATTCAAATTTTATCCCTTTGGGATAATCTATCGACTTTTCGGAGTGGACTCATAATTGCTAAGCCTGAACGTAATAATAAAATAAGTTTTGCAGAAGAATGCGATTTTTTCATAGAGCATTATCACACAACTTCAAAAAAATATGGAAATACAATTATTGAAAAGGCCGAAAACCTGTATTGGGCAAGGCGAAATAAGGTTTTAGGTCTTGTATCATTGATTTCTCTACTAAGTCCACAGGATTTTTATTGAAATCCAACATCGCAATAGATAACTTTGAGATTGGCATTAATTTGAGTAAAGTTAAGCGCAAGATTATAAAATCTTTTATGAAATAGAGTTTTTAGATGAATGATTACTTAAAGCTCTGAAAGAGCTGAATTTCAATAGCCGTGGGTTTTCAACCCACGGTTATGTTCAAGATTGAAAAAACAGCCCTGAATGGGCTGAATTTCAGTATTTTGAAATTATTTAATGCATTTGAAATTTATGTATTCCCGAAAATATTCTTTTTTTATATTCATTTATATTATCGT
>JAQIBR010000273.1 GCA_027858955.1 Bacteroidales bacterium | reverse complement strand
GGATTTTGATAAGCTGCAGCAAAAGAAAAATAGGCTCCTGTAGAGAAGCCAAATAACCCAATCTGGTCTTTTTTTGTTTCAGGAAGATGGTTTACTGTATTTATTACGGCCTCATAATCAAGTAAAAATTCACTATAAAAAAGATAATCTTGATTCATTTCAAAATCGTCGCTTTCACCAAAACCTCTCCAATCAAATAATGCTACATTATAACCATTGATTGCATATTTCCTGGCCGCATAAATATTATATGCCATGCTTCCAGCATCTCCATCACATATTATTATTGTTGGCCTTGGAATAGAATCTAAAACACAATACTCTCTTTTGATAGGGTTTTTATAATTTGCCCTTTGAACTTCTTTGGTAACACTATCTTGCGCTGGAATAAACCATATCTTAATATTAATACCATCACTCGTTTTGGCGTTTAACTCTTTGTAAATTAGGCTTATATTTTCAGGCTTAACAACATATTTCTTTTCAGGCTTAAGCGCTAGACTAGAAAAACTGAATACCAATATCAATACTGCAACAAGATATTTTTTCATGACTATTCGTTTTAATACAAATTAAATGCGACATTTTGTGTTATACTATACTATTAATAAATAAACTCTTACAAAATCAGAAATTTTAATACAACAATATACGGTCATTATCTGTCCGTATAGGGATAATTCCTAATTTAGAAAAAATCTAAATTAAAATATAGGATATACAAATTTACAATATTTAATTTTCTCACCTCGCTGTCGGAGAAAATTTACCATTCGTCTGGCCGTTTTTTCTGAGACATTTAGCCTGTTTGCTAATTCATTTGGAGATCCTGTAGCTTTTCTTTCAATCAAATGCAAAACAGTATCTAATTTTTCTGAATAGTCAATAATCTAATTTGTGTCGAAAATACATAATGCACATAGATTTTGGATAAGCTCTGTGGCATAATTTATTGTTTATATTTTACGTTTCGGACTTTCAGCCCTTCAAAAATCAATTATCTGAACCACAGGCTTACGTTCCGAAAAAAAAACGGAACTTCAGCCGGTGCTTATACCTATCATCCCTTTGGGATTCAAAGCTGTATATCAAAGATAATTATTTTTCATCAACAAATTTTTCTATGTATTAGTGATATAAAGAGGGGCAAAGCTCCGAAATGTATAAGCACAGGGTGAAGTGAAACGTGCTTGCATCCCGCTCGTGCGGGAAACCCTGTGTCGCATAGTTTGTAAGGTTTTAAAGGGCTGAAAGTCCGAAATATAAAATTTTAAATTACCCGACAGGCAATCAGCCCTTAATCCTATACTTTATTAGCAAATTAGCAAATCAGCACCTTTATCTTCTAAACTTTCACAACATCAACCTTATCATGTAAATAAACCAAATAACAATCAGGATTAGGATAATCCATTAAAGCAAGTAACTCGGCATATTCTCTGATTTGTTTTTTATTCTTTTCGTTTGGTTTCCCCGTTTTATAGTCGATGACCACGGTTTTGTCTTTTAAAAATACTAGTCGATCAGGGCGATAAAACTGTCCAAAAAAATCAATTATATCAGCTTCGTTAGATACTTTTAAACCAGGTGAATAAAACTGACCCAGAACCGGATGATTAACAATTTGTTTAATATAATCGCTAATCTTTACTTGATCTTCTTGCTTTATATATCCTTCATATAATGCGCGAGTTAGAGCTTTTGGCACATCATTTATACTTTGAATATTGGACATAACTTCGTGCACATAAATCCCCCAAATTTGATTCGTATACTCCTCATCAAGATGCTTAAATTGAGAAGAATCTGACAAATTGATCTGATTGCGCCAAGATGCCCCTTTAAAATTCTTTAAATAATAAAAATTAGAATCATCTAAAGGTGTGGATTGAGATAAGCGAAGACTATCGCCAAATCGATAAAAATCTTCTTCAATCATAGATGTTTTCTTATCTTCCAAATACTCATTCAGCATAGCTGATGGCTTAAATGTATTGTACATATTCTCCATCGCTTGCTTGCTTTTCTTCTCTACAAACTTATTAGCCAAAATAAATAAACGATGCTTAGCACGTGTTAGCGCCACATATAACAGATTTATATCGTCGAGTTTTTGATTATCTTGTTCTTCATCATAAGCATTTGAAAGATGTGTTTCTTTAAGAGAGCTCAATGAAAAAGGAAAAGATTTTAACTTATCCAATTTTTCAAGTCCTGGATTTAGCCAACTTTTATTTTTTCCTGCCATCGTTTTAAGACTCTTATCAGTAATAGGAAAGATTACAACAGGATATTGCAGACCTTTAGCTTTAAAAACAGTTTGAATAGTCACAGCATCCAATCCGCCGGGCAATTCAATAAAAATGTCTTTTTCGTGATCCGACCACCAAAGCATAAAATCGCTTAGCTGACTATAAGGAGCACGCTTAAAATCGTGCAA
>JAQIBR010000013.1 GCA_027858955.1 Bacteroidales bacterium | reverse complement strand
CCCGAGCGAAAATAGCCTGTATCAATCTCGATAAATAAATCGATTGTGGCAGAAATCCTGCTTGCTAGCAACATTACTTTTTCAACAGAATCAACAAGAATGCGAAGATTAATCTCCATTGCTAAAGCATTCATTTCATCCGCTTCTAGAACATTTGCAGGAAAAGCAATTGTAATATCGTCCCAGCCATCTTCTGAAAAATATTTAGCCATTCCAACTGATGAAACTGCACATTTTCTAACGCCATAATCGCCAAACATATCTGCAATATATTGCGATTGATGAGTTTTAAAATGTGGACGAAGCTCTATGTCTTTTGACCTGAATTTATCGGTCATACGTTTCATATTTCCTTTAACTCTGTTTAAATCAACTATCAAAGTTGGTTTCTTTATTTCCATTTTCCACGGTTTTAATCTTATCAAAAGTACGCATAAATCAAAAGAGCCTTAGAAAAAATAGTTTGTTTGATATTGGATTATGAATTTTTTGGTAATTAAAATTTTAAGACCTTTGCTCCCTTAAAAAGCGAATATGGAAAATAGGAAAAATGTAATTTTAGGTGCAATTTTAATAAGCTTTTCGGCAATATTATGGGGCTTCGATGGAGTAGTTTTAACACCACGACTCGGCAATCTGAATATAAGCTTTGTGGTTTTTGTTTTACACCTATTTCCTTTTTTACTGATGAATCTTTTTTTATTCAAGCGTTATAAACTCATAAAAAAACTGAGTTTGAATGAAACCATTGCATTATTTGGGATTGCTGTTTTTGGTGGTTCTATCGGTACAATGTCTATTGTTAAAGCTTTATTTCTTGTTAACTTTCAATCGCTTAGCATTGTTGTTTTATTACAAAAACTTCAACCAATATTCGCCATTCTATTGGCAGCCACTTTTTTAAAAGAACGTCTCGGAAAAAACTTTTTGGTTTGGGCCATTTTGGCTATTATAGCTGGTTATTTTCTCACTTTCGGATTCGCCCTTCCAAAATTACACGAAGATCAGAATACAATGATGGCAGCACTTTTTAGTATTTTGGCAGCATTTTCATTCGGAAGCTCTACTGTTTTTAGTAAACGACTATTACAAAAACTTGATTTTATTTCGGCAGCCTTTTTTCGATACGGACTTACAACACTGATTATGCTTCTTATTGTCTTAGGCAATGGCAGCCTTAGCGAATTTGAAAATATTACTTATATAAATTGGTGGGTGATTGGAATTATATCGTTGACAACTGGATCAGGAGCCATTTTTTTATACTATTATGGATTAAGACACGTAAGAGCAATTATTTCTACAATTTCAGAATTATTTTTTCCCTTTTCCGCAGTTCTATTCGACTATATCTTTAACAATCATCTACTTAGTCTCGTACAATGGATAAGTGCCGGAATAATGGTATTCGCTATTATTCGTTTAAACTCCGACAATAAAAAGCAACAAGCGAAAGTTTAATCATATTTTATCTGAAAACTGATTCTTATTGTTCAATATATATTTCACTTTAAAATCAACATTTCCCGGATATCCGTTTTCACCATCAGGAGAGAGATATGTAAAATCAATTCCGACCGAATCATTTTTCTGAAACGGCTTAGCATTCCAAATCATTTTATTTAATCCGTTGAGTCCTCCATGTATATGATTCTTACCATCATTCTTGTCTAGTTTTACCATAAACGGACCATCAAAATATTGTGCATTTCCAATACGATTTGCAACGCGTCCGACAATTGCCCCCATATAATGCCTATCATTTTCATATTCAGTCAAGGAATCATAACCTAAAGCAATATCAGCAATTTTACCAATCTTATCAGCTGTTTCTAGTGATTGAATAATACAACCATAATTCAAAACTACAATCCGTGTTTTAGTATTATTTTCTAAAATATACTTAAAAACTTTCTCTCCGGTTTTGCTTAATCCAAAATATTCTTCTCTAACTTCCATAGGTATTTTTTGCAAAGATATTTAACTATTTTTCAACTCATATAAAATTAAAATAGCCAAGTTTTATATTATTTGTAAATCTAACGGTCTTGCTTATTTCACATTTTATTTGTATTTTTGCACTCCCAAACCAAAACCTTGACATATGATTGGAATTCAAGAATATAAAGTGTTTTCTGCACATAACTACGAGCAAATCCCTCAGTTAATTAAGCAATTAACTAAAGACCAACTTTGGGCTATAAAGGTCGTAGGAACTGTCCTGCCCTTTAAAGTAAACAATTATGTAATTGATCAATTGATAAATTGGGATAATGTTCCTGACGACCCAATTTTTATCCTTACATTCCCCCAAAAGGAAATGCTTAAAGAAGAACATTATAATCTTGTAGATCAAGCTTTAAAAAATAATATCCCACAACTCGAATTAAAAAAGATAGTAAATTTAGTTAGAGCTACACTCAATCCAAACCCGGCAGGACAACAAGACCATAATGTACCTGTGATGGATGGACAGCGTTTGCATGGTGTTCAACATAAATACGATCAAACACTTTTGTTTTTTCCCAGTCACGGACAAACTTGTCATGCTTATTGTACTTTCTGTTTCCGTTGGCCACAGTTTATCGGAGATAAGAATCAAAAATTTGCACAAAACGAAACTGATGATGTCATTAAATACCTAAAACGCCATCCTAAAATTACCGATGTTTTACTTACCGGCGGCGATCCAATGACAATGAATGCCAGCAGATTAAGAGCTTACATTGAACCTTTCTTAAGTCCAGAATTAGAGCATGTTCAGACTATACGCATTGGCACAAAAGCCTTATCCTTTTGGCCTTACAAATTTGTAAATGATAAAGATTCAGAAGAATTGCTTGATTTATTTCGTCAGATAACTGAGGCTGGAAAACATTTAGCTTTTATGGCTCATCTGAATCATCCGGCCGAATTAAAAACAGAAGTAGTACGACAAGCTATTAAAAACATCAAAGACACAGGTGCTGAAATAAGAACACAATCGCCAATTATGCATCATATTAACGATAAAGCTTGTGTATGGCGCGACCTATGGAATACTCAAGTTCAACTTGGATTAATTCCTTATTATATGTTCCTTGCACGTGATACGGGAGCTCAGCATTATTTTTCAGTTCCATTGGTAAAAGCATGGCATATTTTTAAAGAAGCCTATCGTCAAGTCAGTGGAATTGCACGCACAGTTAGAGGTCCAAGTATGTCGGCACATCCGGGCAAAGTTGAGATTGTTGGCCCTGCAACAATTAATGGTGAAGAAGTGCTTACTCTCAATTTTATTCAAGGCCGCAATTCCGATTGGATTAAGCGTCCTTTCTTTGCAGAATATGATGAAAAAGCCACTTGGCTCGATGATTTAAAACCTGCTTTTGGTAAAAAAAGATTTTTCTTCGAAACTGAATTAATTGATGATGTCAAATTAAATTAAACCTGTTTATTTATCAATTTTAGTTTTTTATTTGCTTTTTTAAGCATTTTCTTTCTTCAGCAATCTGACAAATTGTCTTTCCATAATACAAATAGTTTTTCTTAAACTTTAAATCGCTTAAGTATCACCTTTTGGTACGATTTCTGATAACATATTGGAAACGCAATTTTTTTACATAAACAATATTTAAGATGACATTACCAACAAATTTAAAACACTTTGCCACTGCACAAGAGTTAACGGAAGTTATTAACTCAACTGAAAATGTAATGGTTTGCGCCGGACGTATGGGTCCTATGTGTATTCCCGTTTACGATGTTATGAAAACATTAGAAGAATCGGGTGATTACGATCATGTTGATTTCCGCGACATGCTTTTCGATAGCCCAGAAACTTCAATCCTTAGAAATTTAC
This sequence comes from Bacteroidales bacterium, assembly GCA_027858955.1. Lineage (GTDB taxonomy): Bacteria > Bacteroidota > Bacteroidia > Bacteroidales > UBA12170 > UBA12170. The sequence continues at coordinate 2,272 of JAQIBR010000013.1, read as the reverse complement.
CTGAGTGTCGTTCATTTATGGGTCTTCCGTTTGTAGTTTATTTCAAAAACGGAAAAGTGGCTAAAGCATCTACCAGTATTCAGAATATGGATATGGTTAAAACAATTCTTGACACAGAATTTGTGAAGTAATTAATAAATCGGAAGCATCTTTATTTTTACCTAATTAGAGATGCTTTTGTTTTTTAAAAACTATATGGAAAATACAAACTATGATGCTATCATACTCGGTGGAGGTCCTGCCGGATTAACGTCCGGAATTTATTTGGCACGCGCTAAAGCAAATGTCTTAATAATTGACAATAGTATGATTGGCGGACAAACCATTCTAACTCACGAAATTGCAAACTATCCCGGTATTGAAAACACAAGCGGTTTTATGCTTGCCAATACCATGAAAAAGCAAGCCGAAAATTTTGGTTGCACCATTAAATCAAATGCGAAAGTTGAGCGACTAATACTAGATAGCGATCAAAAGAGCATTATTCTGAGCAATGGCGAAAGCTATACTGCCAAGGCCATAATTTTGGCTACAGGTGGTCGCTCCAGAATGGTTGGTGCTAAAGGCGAACAACAATTTAAAGGCATGGGAATTTCCTACTGCGCTACTTGCGACGGTGACTTTTTTACGAACAAAGAAATTATTGTTATAGGTGGCGGGAATTCTGCTTTGGAAGAAGCTGTTTCCTTAACCAATTATGCGAGTAAAGTAACCGTTGTTCATCAATTCGATCATTTTCAAGCCTTTCAACACGCGATTGATGAAGCCAAATCAAATAGTAAAATAGATTTCATTATGGAATCTAAAATTACCGAATTTAAAGGTGAAGGTGGTTTGCAAGAAGCTGAAATAGAACATATTCCAACAGGCAAAAAAGAAATCAAACCTATAAATGGAGCATTTATTTTTATCGGTTACGAAGCCCAAACAGAAATCTTACACGATACTCCTGTTAAACTAAACGACCGTAAAGAAATTTTGGTTGATTCTAATATGCAAACAAATATTGAAGGTGTTTATGCTGCCGGAGATTCTCTTGCAAAACGTTTTCGTCAGATTACAACTGCTGTTGCAGATGGAACAATTGCTGCATTAAGTGCTTTGGAATATATTCATAAAAAATAATTTTTTTTAGTGTTGTTAGTTTGAGCCGAGTGTTAATGTCATTCGGCTTTTTTTTTATGTTAATTAACATCCGTAAAGCTTGTTAATCTGAAAACATTCGTAATTTTGCCACAGTTAGAAGGTTCTTCAGGGCAGGGTGCAATTCCCGACCGGCGGTTATAGTCCGCGACTCCCGAAAATTCGGGACTGGTTTGGTGAAAATCCAAAACCGACAGTACAGTCTGGATGGAAGAAGAACGAGCAATTAATCATTAAAAGGGATATTCCTTTTAATTGTGCTGTGCTAAATAGAGCCCTGAAGTAATTTACTTGATGGCTTTTTTTATGATAAAAAACACAAAACAGCAGCTTGAATTCGATCGCAAAATGATGCGAAACAGTATTCGTTTAGCAAAAAAAGGCTGGGGTTTTGTAGGACCAAATCCTCTGGTGGGAGCTACCATTGTTAAAAACGGTAAAATTATCGGTGAAGGTTGGCACGAATTATTCGGAAGAGAACATGCCGAAATAAATGCTATCAATAATGCTACCGAATCGATAGAAGGCTCAACAATCTACGTAAATCTGGAACCCTGTTCTCATCAAGGAAAAACTCCGGCTTGCTCAGTGGCACTTATTCATCACGGTTTCAAACAAGTTGTGATTGCGACACTCGATCCAAATCCACTTGTTTCCGGCAATGGTGCAGAAATGCTTCAAAAGGCGAATATCGAAGTTAAAGTTGGGCTTCTCGAAAAAGAAGCTCTAAAACTAAACGAACGTTTTTTTAAATTTATCCAATCTAAAAAACCTTTTGTTGCCATTAAAATAGCATCTAGTTTAGATGGTAAAATTGCCACTTTCGCCGGAGATTCAAAATGGATTACAAATGAAAAGTCAAGAGCATTTGCTCATCTTTTGCGTTTGCAATATTCTGCAATTTTAGTTGGAATAAATACTGTTCTGGCAGATGATCCAACATTGACAGTTCGTATAAAAAATACAAAGAACGGGAATCCCTTACGCATTGTTCTTGATTCAAAATTACTTATTCCTTTGGAAGCTAATATTTTAGATATTAGCCAAGCTCCCACACTTATAGCCACGACAAATAAAGCATCATTGGAAAAAATCAAACAGCTTGAAAGTAAAGGAGTTGAAATTCTGA
>JAQIBR010000007.1 GCA_027858955.1 Bacteroidales bacterium | reverse complement strand
GGAAAATTCCCGTTTTATTTTCGATTTTATCTGCTTCAGCAGTTTTTCGTAAAGCGGATAAGGTGGTATTGTTCTTTTCCACATCACTTAAGATTTCATCTATATAATTTTGTGAAAATAGATTTGAATTAAATAGCAAAATGCTGATTATTAATATGGTGTATTTTTTCATTTGATTCATTATTTAATCGTTTTTCAAATATTGTTTATCGCCGCCGTTCTATTTGTTTTGTTTTCAAGACAAACTTGGCGGCTCTTTTTCTAATTTTCTATTCATAACCTAGGGTGTCGCTCGTTCCTCACTCTACCCTAGGCTATTATATATCGCGCTTTCAGCGCTCTTCTTTCGCTTTTTTCGCTTCTATCTTTCTATCGCTCCATCTCTCAGTCTCTCAGTCTCCCAGTCTCTCAGTCTCTCAGTCTCTCAGTCTCAACTCGTGCTCCCCGACTATTAAAAATACTATAAACAATAGGTACAATAAAAATATTAAGCAAAGTGGATGTTAGCAAACCTCCTAAAATTACTTTTGCCATCGGACTTTGTATTTCATTTCCTGATAAATCGCCTTGAAGAGCCAAAGGAATAAGTGCAAGGGCAGCTGTTAAGGCAGTCATCAAAATTGCATTCAAACGGTCGGACGAACCTTTAATTACAGTTTCATACAAAGAATAACTTTGCTTTTGCAATTTTTGATAATTCGATATCAGAAGAATTCCATTTCGAGTTGCAATTCCAAAAAGAGTAATAAAACCTATTATTGCCGGAATACTCATTACACCCGAAGTAAAATAGATTGTAAAAACACCTCCAATTAAGGCCAATGGTAAATTAAGCAAGATAATTCCTGCAAGTTTGAAATTCTTAAATTCCTGAAACAATATCAAGAAAATAACAAGTATTGAAATTATTGAAGTCCACATAAGTGTTTGAGATGCTTTTGCTTCGCTTTCAAATTGACCGCCATATTCTACACGATAATTTTCGGGCAAAACAATATCGCTTTTTACCTTATCCTGTATATCTTGAACAACTCCTCTTAAATCCCGTTCGGCAACATTTGCAGAGATTACTATTTTACGTTGTACATTTTCTCTACTTATTGAACTTGGCCCAGTAACAGAAACAATATCAGCTACTTGCTCTAGTGGTACTTTTTTACCGTCATAGGTATCAATTAATGCCGAGCGAATTCCTTCGATTGATTCGGTATAATCCTTATTTAAGCGAATCACCAAATCAAAACTTCTTTGACCTTCATATACGTCAGCAAGTTTTTCTCCACTAAAAGCAATTTCGACAAATTCGTTAAATTGTTCAGTAGTGATACCGTAGTTTGCAAGCATCTCTCGATTTGCCCGAATCTGAATTTGCGGAATTTCAACTTGTTGGTCAACGTTTACATCCACCAAACCTTCAATATCGATAATCGAATTTTTGATTTGATTTCCAATTTCAAACATTTTGTTCAGGTCATTTCCAAAGAGTTTAATTGCAATATTTGCTCTAGTACCTGATAACATATGGTCTATCCTGTGTCCCAACGGTTGACCAACAGTAAAGGCAATGCCCGGAATCCGTGCTAAGGTTCCGCGAACATCTGCCATAAATTCAGCTTGGCTGCGCTCCAAAAGATCGAAGTTTACATCTATCTCTGCACTATTAGTTGTTTGAGAATGTTCATCTAATTCACCTCTCCCAGTTCTGCGTGCCGTACTGAATATTTCAGGAATAGATAATAATTCAGTTTCTGTCAGATTTCCCAAACGATTACTTTCTTCCAAAGATGTTCCGGGTTGAGTAATTACCGATAAAGTTAATGAACCTTCGTTAAACTCAGGTAAAAAGCTCCGCCCCATTGTAGTAAATACGTAAAGTGAAAGTAAAAACAAACCCACTGTTGAGATAATTATCGCTTTTTTGCGTTTTAAACTCCATATAAGAGATTTCTCATAGTAAAAAGTTAGTTTTCGAACCAACCATTTTTCTTTTTCGTTTTTTGCAAGAAATTTTTCATTGGCAAGTAACAGTTTTGCTAA
>JAQIBR010000132.1 GCA_027858955.1 Bacteroidales bacterium | reverse complement strand
TTATTTTTGATAGGCCAGGCAAATGGCCCACCTTTATTTGTTGTTTCAATAATAGTACCACCCTGATAATGAATACCTTTAACAGCTTTGCTATCAAGTATTTTTATTTCAGCAGGCTCCCAAAGCACGCCATTAAAAGCCTGAATACTTCCAACAACTTCCCAATCTTTTACTTGAGAAGCACGTTTAACGATGGCGCGGATAACGGCATTCAATCCTGGGCAATCGCCCCCACCGGTTAAAACTAAAACTCTTTTCATAATATTTTATTTTGATTGCGAGCAATCCATTTTTATTAAATTCCTGATTAACAATATTTTCAATTGACTAGATCGAAATATGAGAATGCAAAATTACAAATAATGAGCTTGCATATATTAATTGGCCGGTATTTATTCACGCTATCGTTTGCGGAAAACTATTGTTTATAGATTAACCAACAGGAAATTTAAAACATCAAAAAATCAAGACTGCCAAAATCTTCTTCCTGCAATAATTCATTTATGTATTCTTTGTCAAAATATTCAGGTTCGAAATCTTCGTCAAGCCATTCTATCATTTCTTCATATTCAGAATGTTTGGGGTTTTGTATAATATCCAATAATTGATAATAGCCCCATATACCTCCACAATCTTCAGGAGGACAGCACATTTTACCTTTCAAACAAACTGGAATCATCAGTTTTGGGTCTTTTACTAAAATCTTCTCCAATAAAATATCGTGCATCCAACCATCGCCAAAATCATATTCGTACACAATCTTATCTTTCTCCTTAACTAATAAATCGGAGACTATTATTTTTTCTTCAATATAGTCAATAGTCTCAACGAATCCGAAAAAATCATTGTCATCATCTAATGGAACTAAATAATAGGTTTTTCCTTTTATAAATTGGTGTAAATGAGAATTTGTCCATCCCATTGTTGTCTGAATAATTTTGTGAAAATCTTCTAAGGATGTATCTGATGAGATTACTATTCTTCGCCAAATATTAGGTTTAGAATTTTTCAGTGAAATTTTAATTTGATAATTTGTCTTTTCCATGATTTTTATTTCAAAAATACAAAAATTGAAATTCAAAACTATCTAAACTACCTTTTTATATCGCCAGGTGGCAAGACTTATTGAAAGAATGGCATAAATAGAAATGCTGATAATATGATATGAAACATCTACCAGTCGCGCTCCTTTAAGCATTACCATTCTCATAAAATCAATAAAATAAGCAATTGGATTAATGATATTTATTGCTTGTGCCCAATCAGGCATATTTTCTACCGGTGTGAATAATCCACTAAGCAAAATAAAGATAATTACAAAAAACCAAGCGATAAACATAGCTTGTTGCTGAGTATCGGCTAGTGTGCTTATAAATAGTCCGATTCCAAGTACCAAAACCAAATAAATACTCGCAACGCCAATGATTAATCCAACACTTCCAACAATGGGGATATTGAAAACGAATTTTGCCAAAGCAAGGCCAAAAAAGAGATCGAACATCGCAATAAACCAAAATGGTGTAAGTTTACCGATAATGAAATGATGCTTTTTTATTGGAGTGACATTAAGCTGCTCTATGGTTCCTATTTCCTTTTCCTTTACAATGTTTAAACCGGATAAGAATAAACCGATAATACTTACCAAAAGAACAAGGATACCGGGAATCATAAAGGTTTTATAATCCAAATCGGGATTATACCAATAGCTTGGTCTTGTTTCTATTATTTTTCTGTTAAGCGATAAAAGCTGGGCTTCCTTTAAAACGTCTTTATTAAATTCTTTAATGATATTTAAAGCATAGGCATTCATAACGCCTGCTGCTGCTCCATCAACTGCATCGGTGATTAACTGAACTTTAACAGGTGCATTTTTTTCAATCTGATATCCAAAATCGGAAGGTATATATAATATTTGCTCAATGCGAGAGTTTTGCATTTCGTCGGAAAGCTTTTCTAAGGAAAAACTACGAGCATTTATTCTGAAAAAAGGTGAAGCTTCGAATTTTTGTACCAATGCTCTTGATTCCACGCTTTGATCAAGATCGATAATCCCCATATCGACGTACTTAATTTCATAGGTGGCAGCGTGAGCGAGAATAAGCAACTGAAAAATAGGAATAACAAAAATGATGGGAAGCATCATCCTGTCGCGTATAATCTGTAAAAATTCTTTTTGTATGATATAAAGTATCGTTTTCATTATTCCAATCTCGTTTTAAATTTCTTTACACTCAATCCTATAAAAAATACCGTAAATCCTAAAATGATAAGCGTTTCTTTCCAAATACTTTCAATGCCATTGCCTTTAATCATTATATTTTTAATAATGATTACGAACCATTTTGGGGGCATTAGCTGACTGACATATTGTAATATTTCAGGCATATTCTTAATCGGGAAAATAAAACCTGTAAGCAAGATTGAAGGCAATAATAAGGCAAACATCGAGAGTAACATTGCAGTTTGTTGCGAATTAGCCACTGTTGAAATAAATATACCCAAAGCCAAAGCCATCACAATAAACAAAAGACTCTCTGCTAAAAGCAAAACCAAATTCCCCACCATTGGCATTTGGAATGCCGTATAGGCCATAATTAAAATAATAACAGCGCTTGAAAAAGAAAGCAAAACATAAGGAAGTACTTTCCCCACAATAATTTGTATGGGTTTTACCGGAGAAACCAATAAAACTTCCATAGTCCCCAGTTCTTTTTCACGGGCAATGGAAATGGAAGTCATCATAGCCGAAACGAGCATCAGAATAATTGTGATTACGCCAGGAACAAACATAAAAACGCTGCGCAGTTCAGGGTTATATCGCATCTGGGTTTCAGGAATTACCATAGGAACACGAGTAGGTATAGGATTTATTTCGTGCTCAAAATCGCGGAGAATTGCCGAAGTATAGCTATTTATCATACTTGCAGTATTGGGGTTGGATGCATCTAAAATCAATTGAACTACTGCACGATTTTTCTTTTCGAGCTTCTCTGAAAAATCATTTTCAATAATGATGAGCTGCTTAATCTTTCCTTTTCTAAAAGCTTCCTCAATGGCTTTTTCTTCTTGTAAATCTTCTTCTAAAACAAAATAATCGGAAGAGATAATTTTATTTATCAATTGTTGGCTATACACATCTTTCGATTTATCCAAAATAGCAATGGGGATATCTTGTATTTCATTTTTAAGCGCAAAACCAAACAATAAAACCTGCACAATGGGAATTCCAAAAAGGATAATTAGCGAGCGCTTATCTCGAAAAATTTGTAAAAACTCTTTTATTATAAATATCCTCATCTTATCCTCTTGCTAATTGAATAAATACTTCTTCCATACTCTGAGCACCATAAGTTTCTTTCAGTTTTTTGGGCTCATCCAAAGCTTCAATTCTACCGTCAACCATAATCGAAACCCGATCGCAGTACTCAGCCTCATCCATATAATGCGTTGTAACAAAAATGGTTTTGCCATTGGCAGCTTCTTTGTAAATCAGCTCCCAAAACTGTCGTCTTGTAATCGGGTCGACACCTCCCGTTGGTTCATCTAAAAAAACGATGGGTGGATCGTGAACAATGGCGACTGAAAAAGCCAACTTTTGCTTAAAACCAAGTGGAAGTTCTTTCACCATTGATTTTGTATAGGCTTGCAACCCCAGTTTTTCGATGTATTCCTCAGTTTTTTCTTTGATTTTTTTTCGCGAAAGCCCATAAATACCACCGTAAAATCGGATGTTTTCCGCAATACTCAAGTCATCGTAAAGCGAGAATTTTTGGCTCATATAGCCAATGTTTTTCTTTATTAAATCGCGCTGTTTGTAAATGTCGTATCCAGCAATTTTTACATCGCCGGACGTAGGATGAGAAAGACCACACAAAATTTTGATAGCTGTCGTTTTTCCCGCTCCGTTGGCGCCTAAAAAGCCAAATATTTCTCCCTTGTCCACCGCAAAAGAGAGGTGATCATTCGCAACAAAATCGCCAAATTTTTTAACCAAGTCTTTTACGACAACTGCTTTTGTATTTGTTTGATTATTGGTCATATTTATCAGGCTTGATTATTTGTTTTTGCCATTAAATCCATAAAACTATCTTCAATATTGGCTTGCAAAGAAATTACTTCAACATTTTCCATTCCCGTGCTTATAAGTTCGGCTTTTAGCTTATCCATATCCAGTTCAGTGTTACTTGAAAAGTGCACGTATTCACCAAATAAATAAGCGGAATTGCAATGGGTGTTTTCACGCAATATTTTTACCAAATCGTACATACGCTCCGCTTTAATACCATACAAAAAGTGAGAATACCGATTAATTATGTTTTGAGGTTTATCAATATCCAGAAGTTCTCCTTTTTGAATTAATGCAATTCGGTCGCAAAGAGCTGCCTCCTCCATATAGGGAGTTGAAACCACTATTGTTATCCCTTGTTTTTTGAGCGATTGCAACATCTCCCAAAATTCTTTTCTTGAAACCGCATCAACACCTGTTGTCGGTTCATCGAGGAACAGAACTTTTGGCTTATGAATCAAGGCGCAAGACAATGCCAGCTTTTGTTTCATACCTCCTGAAAGAGCACCTGCACGTCTTTTCTTAAATGGTTCTATCTGCTGGTAAATTGGTTTAATCAATTCGTAGTTTTCTTTCAGTGTAGTTTTAAATATCCCGGCAAAAAAGTTGAGATTTTCTTCAACAGTCAAGTCCTGATACAAGGAAAATCGCCCCGGCATATAACCCAATTGCGTACGCAGCTTTTTGTAATCGTTTACAACATCCAAATCCATTACAGTTGCTTTCCCCTCATCGGGTACTAAAAGGCTGACCAGTACTCGGAATAGAGTTGTTTTACCAGCACCGTCGGGACCAATAAAGCCAAACAATTCGCCTTCGGCAATCTCAAGGGAAATGCCTTTTAAAGCTTGAATATTGCCAAACGATTTATGTACGTTCTGAATTTGAATCATTCTATTCTTTATTCTTCAGTATCAATTAATTTAAGCGAAGGAAATACCACTTCACCTGGCATTCCTACTTTAATTCGCCCATCGTTTTTTACTTGAATCTTAACCGCATAAACTAGGTTGACGCGCTCTTCCTTAGTTTGAATGGTTTTCGGAGTGAACTCGGCAGTTTCGGCTATCCAGCCTATGCGTCCACTCAGCATTTCATTTTCCTCTTGATTTTTATCGATATAAACTTCTACCTCTTTGCCTATTTTTACAAAAGGCAATTGTGCTCCGCTTACATATACTTTCAAGTCTAAAAGATCGAGATTAGCGATAGAAAACAAAGGTTTGCCAATGCCCACCATTTCGCCTTCACGCGAAAGCGTATTGAGAACACGGCCTTCTATTGGGCTTTCGATACTGCATTTTTGGATGGAAAGGTTTAGCAAATCTACTTGGCGATCGAATACTTTCACTTGATCGAATAAACGAAGCTTTTGAATTTTGGTGGCAATCTTTTGTTTTTCGAGTAAATCGAACTGTGCCTGAAGATCGTCAACCTGTTTTTTGGTTGCGGCTTTTGCTTCAAACAATCGATCGATACGATCTTTATTAATTTGAAGATTGACCTTTTGCTGATTGAGAACATCCAATTGTGCATCAATATCGTTTAAACCCGATAGCGTTGCTCTTTTTTGAGCAAGCAATTGTTCTTTCTGCAAGTACAAGACCATAGAGTCTATTTGACCAATAACTTCCCCTTTTTGTAATAATTGCCCATCATCAAGATTAAAACTCAGCAGTTTACCATTTCCTTCTGCCGAAACCATTGTTTTTTTCACTTCGAAATTACCGTATGCATCTGATGTATTCAAATCGTTCGTGCAAGACGCTATGAATAAAAGCATAATAAATGCTATCGATCCAAAATATGTTTTTATATTCATCCGTTTATATTTTTTAATTTATTTATTCTATTATCTATTTGAGCACTCCGCTAAATTTACTTTGTGTTTGTGTGTACTTTGGGATCCTTTGTGGTTCAGCTTTTTAAGTTTAACATCGTTGAAGGCTGCGCCGCTTACCACAAAGTCGCACGAAGGAGACACAAAGTTGCACAAAGGATTTCTTAGACAGCATCAATGCAATATCATTTTTTGGAGTAGTCTCATTTTTATTTTTTTATAATTTTCCAAGGGTTTCGATATAGGCTAACTGACTGTTTATCAAACCGATTTGATGCAGTTCGAAATTCAACTTTGCCTGATTAAGTTTTTGTAATTCTACTACATAATCGGTACTGGTTATTGTCCCGTTTTTAAATTGAGCTTCTGCAGTTTTTACCACATTCTCGCGCAAAGCAATAATTTCAGGATCCGTATCCACCAAAGCTTTTTGCTTCTCAATTTCGGACTGCAATTGATCTAAAGCCAACTGAATATTCAATTCAAAAGTTTGTTTTTGGGTTTCGATCAATTCTTTATTGATATCCACCATCTTCTTTTCGTTCTTATTTTTATTCCAATCCCATAAATCCCATTTCAGGTTTAAGCCGATCATATAAAAGTCGTCAAAATCGTTGGACAGCATATTAAAACTGGGGCGGCCAACACCTGCGGTAGCAAAAGCAAACAACATAGGTTTGGTTTTTACATCCAAAAGGCCTTTAGAAGATTCGAGCTGCTGCTGTTGTAAGCTCAAAAGATGGTATTCAAACCTATCTTGCTTTGCCATTGGCAAATCGTTTATCATTGGCAATGAGAAAAGGATAGTTTCATCCAAATCCATCTGAGTGAGCTCATTCAAATTTAAAATAAACGATTTACGTATCGCCTCAATATTAAACAACTCCTGTTGCGTATTTAAGAGCTCCAATTTTAAAACGTCGAGTATGGAAGCCAATGCAACACCTTCATCGACCAGCACTTGAGCTTCATTGTATTTTTGCTCAAGAATTTCGCGATAGCTTTGCACAATCTGCTTCTGTTTATCGACGAGAATAATTTGAAAAAACAAATTTTTGGTTTGAGATTTAAGCTCATACAATTCTTTATCAATAAGCATATTAGAAATCCCCACAACATTCTGTTCTAATTCGTTTTGACGCTTGATTAGGCCGCCACGATATATTGGCTGATTTACATCCAAACTCAAACGGTATTGATCTTTACTAACTGTTGGAATGGAAATACCCGGGATTTCGATAGGAAAACTGACTACTTCGTTTTGCCAGCTTGCTTTTCCGTTTAGCGAAATTTTTGGCAATAAATCAGAACGCAAATTATCCAATTTCAAATCCAAAAGAGCCGACTGCAATTGATGTTGGCCGTATTGCGGATTATGCATTACAGCCTGATCCATACATTCCTGTAAGCTAATTTGCCGAGCTTCCTGAGCGTAAGAGATTGCAAATAGCAAAGTGAAAAGCAGGATAAATAAATTCTTTTTTTGATTGTTCATTTTTTAAAATTCTTAGTCTTTAATTTTAATAGCAGAGATAACAAAGTGAGCCACTTCAGTTTTTCGTTTTTCAAGCATAGCTTTATAGTCACTTTCTGATCCTTTGAAAATAATGGTTTCCACCATTGGTTTCGCTATAATCGGAAAAACACAAAGCCCCAAAACATTAATAATAAGTTCAGAAGGTTCTATTTTCCGAATCGTCTTTTTCTCTATTTCTTCTTCTATCGCTTTGAAGACAGGCTGAATATCAATATTCATTAGCTTTATGATTTCGACTAAGCGATTGGGGTTTGTACTTAATTCACTAATGATAAAACCGGGGATGTGTGGGTTTTTTTCAATAAGCGTTAAATAGGTAGCGACAACTCGTTCCAATTTAGTGAAAAAATCATCAGGCCCATCAAAAGCCTTAAGTAGGTCTGGTGCAAATGTTTTAAACGCAAATCTAAAAACCATACCAAACAATAACTCTTTGCTTCGATAGTAATAATGCAAAAGCGACTTGTTGATTCCTGCTTCATCTGCAATTTCTTGCATTCGAGCACCTGCCAGTCCTTTTTCGATAAACACCTTTTCGGCAGCTGCAATAATTTTCTCTTCTGTATTTTTTTCAGTCATTTTATTAACCATCTAATTTAACCATTTGGTTAAACCATTTGGCAAATATAGGATATGAAATGGGGTTTGTCAAGGAAAATATCAAAAAACATCAAAATATATTATTATCCCTTTGATTTACTGTTAATTAATCGCGGAAAAGAAAATGCAGTACATACTCCATCAACCAAAGCTTCCATCAGCAGACGGATCGAACAGATATGTTATCTTTATCAGGACAGTATCAAGCCTAAACAGCTTAAAAAAATGAGCCCTTAATTAAAATGGAGCTTAATGAAAGGTGCATTTTCAAAAAATTATTCCATATTTTTTTGTTATTTATCATAAATGAATTATTTTCGCTTTAAATAACACCTAAAGGTATCATTAATGAATTTCAGTAAAACAACAGAATACGCATTACGAATATTGAGTTTTATGGTTATTGATGAAAAGAGATTATATACAGCTAAAGATATTTTTGAAAGTTTGAATATTCCATTTCGGTATTTAAGAAAGTTGTTGATTATTCTATCTAAGAGCGAATTGATTGATAGTATACAAGGGAAAAATGGGGGTTATCGAATTTCAAAAAATTTAAACGATATTTCTTTAATGGACATTGTTCGTGCCGTTGGTGAGGACCCGATTAGTAACCATTGTTTTTTTGGTTTTGATAATTGTGCTTTTGAAAAAAAATGTGCTATGCATGAAAAATGGGATTCTGTTCGAAAGACTATCACTACCGTACTCTCCAATACTACGTTGGATGAGATCAAAGCGAGCGGACCACATAGTTTTATTTCAAATAATTCAGTATTAATAAAAAATGTTTAATTATGGTTGATTCACAAATTGTTCTAACAGGTCAAACAATTGCCTACAGCAGTTATGCTGTTGTTATAATCCTGTTAATGGGTTGGTTTGGCTATCATCTTGTCAGACCGGGAAAAAGCAGCAAAGTAAGCCATGCTTTTTTCTACACTTTTGTAGGCTTTCTGGTAGTGTTAGGGGTATCACTACATATTGTAACCTACAACACAATTCCTTGGGCCTCAATGGATATGAACAGGGATGACATTAAGCCCGATAAGGTTTTTAACATAACTGTTGAAGATCATCAGTTTATATTACCTTCAGAAAAGCTAATCATAAATGTAGGCGAAAAGGCTTTATTTGATGTTAGCTCACTAGATCTTACCTATGGTTTTGGCTTGTTTAGAACTGATAATTCTATGCTTTTCCAAATGCAGGTTGTTCCCGGACATCGAAACGATATTTTATGGCAATTCGATAAACCAGGAGTATATTCCATCCGGTCAACTGAGTATTCAGGACCAAAAGGTGCTCAGATGATATTAAAGGATGTAGTAGAAGTTACAATACCTTAATACAGATAAAATATTTTAAAAAACTAAACTAATAAGATATGACTTTTAAAGATACATTTTTGAATGGTGAGCAGGGGTTGTTCAAGCCTGCAAGCTTAACCCCAATGCAAAAACTTATTTTAAGGTTTGTTGTTGTTGGACTTATCTTTTACGGATTTGCGGTAATTGAAGGAATGATTATGCGGATTTATCAAATAGAACCAATCAGTGCAATGCCTGATTTTCAATATTTTGCAATGTTAACAGCACATCCGCTTGTAGGAATATTTGGTTCCACCTATTCAATTGTTTTTGGAGCATTTCTTTTTCTTGTTCCATACCTGATGAAAAAACCTTTATGGAGTGTAAAACTTGGGAATTGGACATTTATTTTAATTACCGTTGGAACCTTAACATTTTGGTTGGCAGGTTTTATAACACATTATGCCCCATTATATACACTTTACTGGCCATTGCCCGTTGATTTTAGTCAATTTAGTCCGATTGGTGGAACTTTCTTTATTGTAGGAATTGCATTAGTAATGTTGGGAGCAGTATTTTTTGTTATCAACATATTTAAAACCATTGTTTACACGCCCGAAGGTTGGGAAAAACAACCATCCAAAGCTTTAATTGCATCAGCAATTGGTTATGACGGATTTACGAATCTCTTTAGAAAAAAGAAAAATCGAAAAGAGCATCTTGTTTCGCTTCCTGTAGCTGCAATTGCTAGGGGCTCTGTTGATGTGGCACTAAATGCAGGCATTATTTTATTTACCGGAGTTCTTATTTTGGTTTATATGGTTGGTCATCTTTTTGGATTTGATTTAAAAGATACAGCCGTTGATGCTCTACTTTATAAGAATTGGTTTTGGTGGGGATTAGATTTAATTGCCGATGGATTAGTACTCATTTTTGTTGCCGGTACATGGTATTTGTTGGCGATGATGATTAGCGGCAAAAACCTCTACATGCAGAATATTGCGAGAGCAGCTCTATTGGTTGAATTGGTAGTATCTTGGACTGTTTGGTCGCATCACCTATTATCCGATCAATCTCAACCTGGATTCTTGAAAATTATTTCCGGTGAATTAGTTACAGCTTTTGAGCTGATAACTCAAGGACTAGCATTTTTTATTACACTTGCAACTCTTTGGAGTGCTCGACCATTAAAAATGACAAATGAACTAAAATTTTTACTTGGTGGATTACTAGGATTTGCCCTTGCTGTTCCTGCAGGAATTATGCAAGCAGATATTGGATTGAATCGAATTTTACACAATACACAATGGATTGTAGGGCCACACGTTCATGTCGCGATTCTAGTAGGTTTAACAATGACACTATATTCAGCAATTTACATTCTGTTTCCCATTGTAACAAATGGAGCAAAACTTTATAGTCAGAAATTAGCCAATTTCCATTTTTGGGCACATCTGATAGGTGGAATTGGAATGGGAGCATTTATGGGAATGGCAGGATTAGAAGGTATGTTAAGACGTACAATTTATTTTAATGGTGAATATACTTTATATATGATATTAGCAGGTATATGTGGAGCCTTACTATTATTGGCATTTCTCGCATTCTTTTATAATATTGTTATGAGCGTTGGTTTAAAAGGTGTTATAGGAATATTTACACCTTCAAAACTGGACGAAAAGAATTTATTGCCACAAGCAAAATAAGAGGTATTTGAATTGTAAAAAAAACCCGGCAAACACCGGGTTTTTTTTTGTTATACATTTGCTAAGCTTTTACTATCTTTTTGACATGAAACGAAGAAGGTTGTTTCAGTTGAATGCGATTGTACTAATTAACTTTTATTTATGTTCGGAATGAGCTGAGCTCCCATGTTCAAGTGGTGCATGTAAAGCTTCCAAAGTATGAGTATAATCTACATAAGCAGCTACATATTCTCTTCCTTTTTCCAGAGACTCTGCTTTCACTTTAGATAATTCCATCAATTTGTGGTACTTCTCTTTCACAACTTTTTCAATATGAGCTGTAAATTTAGTTGTTAAATCGTCAACACTACCTGTTTCAATGGAATTATCAGCCATTTTAACAATCTGACTAGCACTACCGGCAGGTTTTAAACCTGTATATGGCGCACCTTCACCTTCTCTATGTAAGCGAACTAATGTTTCGAAGAAATATTTTTCGACTATCTCATAAATCTCTTTATCATCCTTTTTGAGTTTATAAGTTTTGTCGAACAGATTTGTTATTTCAACTTCATAATCTTTCTCAACCCATTTTAAAACGATATTTATGTTATTAGTCTCAAGAGCTTTAATAGCATCTTTAATAACCGGTCCATCATAAGAATCGCAATGGGCAAAGGTTACGTTTGAAGATAGAAAGAAGATTGAGAATAAAAGCAAAGGTAAAATTCTGAATTTTAAGTTGCTTACAAATTTGTTTTGACTTTTTAAGCCTTCTGTTAAATGATTTTTAATTTTTGTTTTCATTTTTCTGCATTTTTAAATTAATAATTATTATTTGTTATCCTTAATTGCTACTGATTAAAATTTCACTCTTTAGTGTCTCAAATTCTAACAAAGCCGCATAAGCTTTGGCTCCATGTACAACGGACGGACCACCTCCCATATAGATAGCTGTTCCAATTGTATCAACAATTTCATTATGGGTTGCTCCCTTTTCAATTGCATCGTGTATATGCATCGTTATACATCCCTCACACTGTGTATTTATCGAAATACCCAGAGCGATTAACTCTTTGTATTTCGATTTTAACTCTCCATCTTTAGATCCTATTTGATGAACTTTTGAAAAAGCGGTCATCAATTCAGGATTTTCTTTTGCATAAATGCCAATCGTGTTCCGCATTTGCTCATAAATGGCTGAATAATTTTTCGTCATAATTTTTTCTCCTTTTTTTTTAAAATAGATTTGAATAATTTTTATGACAAAAGTACGTCGCAGCAAAACGTCAATCGCTCCTTCTTATAAAGTGGGACATACAAAATAGCCAATAGAGGTAATTTTTTATAAAGTGGGACTCAAAGTGTCTAAACTGAAAATTGCTTATAGCTTATTAGAAGCAGATTTAAACTGAGAAGGAGTTTGATCCGTAAATTTTTTAAATATTCTGTTAAAAGCAGATTTAGAATTGAATCCGCAATCAAAAGCAATGCCCAAAAGTGAGTAATTTTCAAATTTAGGGACAATAATTTTCTCTTTAACCTCTTCGATTCTATAATGATTTATAAAATCAAAGAAATTTACGTTGAATTTCTCATTAATAATCTGCGATAAATAATGAGATGAAATTCCAATTTCTGATGCCAGTTGCGGCAGCGTTAAATCAGAATTGAGAAAGGGTTTTGAAGAAACCATATGTTTGCTTAAGAGTTCAATATATTGATCGGCTTCCTTATCAGTTAATAGTGAGCTTGAGTATTTCATCTTGGTCTCCGATATAAAAAATTGTTCTTTAGTAGAATCAGTTGTAAATATTTCTTTTTGTTTAAGTCCAAAATATCCAATCAGGATAATAAACGCTGATAATGATAAAAATAATCCATCTGTACAGAAAACCATTGAAAATAAATTGAAAACATGATGAATTACAGTTATAATAATTAATGATGTCCACACAATTCCAAAAACATAGATAAGTTTCCTAAGCCAATCCAAATTTATAACTTCAGAAAAAGAGAAATTATTGAATACATTAATGTCGTGCTTTTTTAAAATTTTTATTGAAAGAGCAAAATAGAATGGCCCCGACAAAGCAGTAACAATTAAAAAAAGAATGAATAGAAATGGATGTTTATTTTCCAGATGAACCGTATCTAAAGTTATTGAATCTGATATATCAGGGAAGAAAGAAGCGATTAGAAGATAAAGGTTAAATAAAAGAAATGGAGTAATATGGATTATATCTTTTCTTTTGAAAATTGTTTTGTATCGAACTAAAGTTGAAACATAAATATATAAAAATCCGCCTTGTAGCAAGAATAGCGAAATTAAACTACTTGATAATAGATGAAAATGAGTAAATAAATCGTGAGAATAAAAAGAATATATTCCAATAAATAACCCCAAATAGATTAACCATAGGATTAAAATAATATCGTGTAATGCTCTTGGTTTTTTCTGAAAGAGTAGTATAGAAAAAAATAAAGCATTAAAGGCTGCTATTAGAAAAATGAATTTCATCTATGGAATCATCATTTAGATTTTTATTCAAATATCCAATTTTTTTTGTTCCGCTTCTATTTTTTTAACTCAAATCTGTTGATGTGGTATATAGAAACAATCTCAATCCATTTTTTTAAATAGTTTTTTCTAACTTCAATTTTATTGAAAAATTAAAATCTAAGTTTTTCAGTCATAATTCCAAACCTCAGCACATCGATGCGATGACCGAAATACATATTATAGTAATCGGAACCATGATAATACTGAACAAAAAGGCCAATATCTTCTAAAAATTTTGGATGATAATAAAAGGTCAAACTTAGGTTCAACCGTTCCGATGAAATTGTTGCCAAATCATTATAATCACCAAACATCCAGGTTGTTTCGCCTTTAATTGAGATAGCCGGTCTTTTGACTTTATCCTGGTTATCTTTTGCAGAAAGTTTAAATATTGAAAAAGCACTATGCCAACGGTATCTGCTGTATATTCCAATAAGTTCGTCCTGAACCAATTCTTTGGGGTGAATCTCAATCGAAGTTTTAAAAAACTGGTAAGCATTATAGCGGGTATTTATATTTGTTGCTATAAAACCCAGCTCAAAAAAGTTAGTAGCAAAATTCCCTGATTTCAAATTTATTTCGCCATTTTCTAAATAAAAATCTCCTTCCTGTCCGTTTGAATGATGCCCAATCCTGCCAAACAAACTTGTTGTCTGGGATCTTTCCTTTTCGCTCAAAAGGTAATATACGGTTACTTGTGGCATATAGCTTGGCGTGCGAACAGGAAAAGATTCTTCCTGATACATTCGGATAATAATTTGAGGAGTTAATACGCCCATCAGCCGGGAGTTTTTGCTATGCCTTAAATAGAAATTCGGAATAATATTTCCTTCAAACCAAAGTGGTTCTATGTTTCCAATATCCGTTGGGAATGTAATAAAGCTATTCCCCTGATTCACCTGCGAAATAATCGTAAGCGAAAGCTCAGAAATGGAATCTCTTTCTTGTCCATAAACTGAAGAAATAAGGAAAGTCGAAATCATGATTATTGTAAGAAATTTTCTCATAACTTAGAAATATATAATTTGAACTTTTATTATTGAATCTTTTTGAAAATTGAAAGAAGCTTTTTCAAACTTTGGAATGTGTAATAAACCTATGGATTAATAATTGGAAAAACCAACTCCTTCTTTTGGAAAAAGAAAACCTTTGTCAATTTTGCCATTGTTATTTTCGTCGTGCAGAATATTTACAGCGTAGGTTCCATCTGGTAGATTCTCGAAATTAATGCTTGAAGATCCATTTATAATTTTCGCCTTGGCAATTTTATAATAGTTAAGAAATTTTTCATTCGGAATAGAGCCGGATTTATTGTACAAAGCAAACTGAACATTTCCTTGTGAATTTCTAAGTCCATCAACTTCTATACATAAGGAATGAACGGGTTCGCCCTTGGTCTTTTCGAAGGAGGCAAATTTAAATGAGAATAATGCCCCCAAGAGAAGGATGTAGAATGAATTGAAAAGTAATTTATAGATGAGTTGTTTATTCATTTGGATCAATTTGAATTATGTAAAACAAAAATGTTATTGAAAAATTAAATCATTTTATATTGCTTATCTTTTATTTTTCAGAGAATATTATTTTGTTTTCTTCTGAAATCGTTCTTTAATACTATCTACCACATAATAAACCATAGGTACTAAATAAACTGTTAATATCATTGATGATAATAAGCCACCGATGATTACCCATGCCAATCCATTTTTCCATTCTGCGGCTGTTCCACTAGCTAATGCAATGGGTAACATACCGATAGACATAGCGAGCGTGGTCATTAAAATGGGGCGCATCCGCTCCTTGCTCGCTATGATTAAGGCTTCTTTATAATATTTTCCCTGTGCTTTTAACTGGTTGGTAAAATCCACAATCAAAATGGCATTTTTTGTGACCAGCCCCATGAGCATGATTAATCCGAGTTGTGCGAACAAGGTTAAATCGTTTGCTGATAAGTTTAAGGCCAAAAAAGCTCCGATGCCAGCCATTGGTATGGCAAATAGTGCCACAAAAGGGTAGATATAACTGTCGTAGAGGGCAATCATAATCAAATAGATGAGTATAAACGATATAAGTAGAACCGAAGCCAAAGCCCCAAAACTTTCATTCTGTGTTTTGATGTCTGCCCCCCAGGTTAACTTTACGCCTTCGGGTAATGGTTGTGTTTCTAAAAAGCTTATAGCGTCATCGGCTAAAGTACCTGAGGGTCTGCCAAACGATTCGGAAGTCAATGTTACTGAAGGTTGTCTGTCCAATCGTTCTAGAAGCGAAGGCGAATTATCCTGCACGACTTCTGCAAATTGAGATAGTTCTATTGGAATGTTCATTGCGTTTACGATAGAAAGTCGTTGCACGTCTTCGTAGTTTTTTCTATCAAAATCGTCAAGCCAAATTCTTACAGGGTATTCTGTACCATTTTCGGTCATCGTGGCATCGTCGTTTCCGGTGAAGGCTGTCCTTAAATTTAGCCCAACATAAGCAGTTGTTAACCCCAATCGCTGCGTCTTATCTTTGTCCGGGATTACTTTATATTCTGGGCTTCCTTCTTCTACCGAAAGTCGCACATTATCAGCACCCGGTATTTTTTGGATTACTGCTTTTAGCTCATTGCCTGTTTTCATTACCAAATTCAAATCGCTTCCACTCAACGTTATTTTGATTGGTGCTTGTTTTGGAAGTAATCCAAGTACGGCCATGGAAAAGTTAACACCCGAAAACTCCTTTTTCAGCTCCTCACGGAGCGATTTCATAAATGGCTCTGTTTTAATGTCTCTTTCCTTTTCCGGTTTTAATTGTATTGTAAATTCTGATAAATTGGCCGAGCCAACTCCCAAACTTCCAATACCAGTACTTGGCCCGGCAACATTACTAAAAAGACTTGCCACTTCTGGTTGTTGCAAGATAAAATTTTCTACTTTCCGGGTTCTGATATTGTTCTCTTGTACAGTAGTAATTTTATCATATTCCAGATTCAATCGGAACTTCCCTTGGTCGCCGGTTGACATCATTTCTTTACCAATAATCCCTTGTTTCATCATAACTCCGGTCATTACCAAAAGGAAAAGCACGATTCCGGTAAAAATGAGTTTATGTCGAAGCACCCATTCCAGCTGATGTCCATACCAATTGATGAATGCAGTTAACTGTTCTTCAAACCACAACAAAAAGCGGTTGATAAAGTTGCTAGGTTTTAAATCCTCCTTTTTTCCAATTCGCGAAGCCAACCAAGGAACAAGGGTAAAACCCACCAATAAGCTGGTAAGTGTGGAAGTTATAACCACAATTGAAAATTGTTTGAGCATATCGGCAACAAATACCTGTAAAAACAAGATGGGTAAGAAAACGACTACATCAACCAGGGTAATTGAAATGGCAGAGAAACCAATTTCCATCCGTCCTTCCAATGCCGCAGTAGCCTTATCTTTGCCCATATCAAGGTGTCGCTGAATGTTTTCCAGAATTACAATGGCATCATCTACCAGAATACCGATAATTAACGACATCGCAAGCAAGGTCATCAGATTTAGAGTGAAACCCATTAACCACATCACAGCAAAGGCGGAAATCAATGAGGTTGGAATGGCAATTAACACAATCAATGAGTTTCGATAACTCCTTAAAAACAGGAACATGACTAATGAAACCAGAATTACCGCTAAAATAAGGTCGTCAACTACTGAATTTACGGCAGCTATGGTCATGTCGGTCGAATCATCGGCAACAATAAATTTTACTCCGTATTTTGTATTGGCACTTTCAATTTGAGTAAGTTTGGCATGAACCAATTTTGAAACTTCAACGGCATTGGCATCCCCTTGCTTTTTTAGCATGAGGCCAATCCCGTTTGCACCGTTGTAACGACTTACAGATTTAATCTCTTTTACTCCATCAATAACGGTAGCCACATCTTTTACATAAACAGGCATTCCGGGCGCAGGCATTGCTATCTGCACATTCATAATGTCATCAACGTTGGCAAATTTTCCGGTTATGCGAACGGAATTGCTTTCTTTATTGGTTATCACTTTACCGGCAGGCAAATCAATACCCGAACGGTTAATGGCCTCAACAACCTGATATAGTGATATTTTATTTAGTTTTAGTTTGTCCTGATTAGCCATTACCTGAATTTCACGCTCTTCGCCTCCAAGAAGGGTGATTTCTGCCACTCCTTTCAATTGTTGGATTTGGGGTAGGTAATAGTCCTTCATTTTTTGATAAAACTCAGTTGAGGGCAAATTACTGGTTGCGCTTATAGATATAATTGGCAAATCATTGGGAGAAACTTTGCTCATTACCGGACTTTCAATTTCGGCAGGTAAGTCTTTGCGGATATTGTCGATATAGCGCTGTGCATCCTGCATGGCGATACTCAAATCTGTGCCGTATTTCAGGTTGGCAATAATAATCGAAGCATTAGGCATCGACTTGGTTTCCAGATAATCTACACCTTCTAGATTCGACAAGGCATCTTCTATTTTTCTTGAAACTGAGGTTTCTACTTCATTGGGTTCTGCACCCGGGTACATTGTTTTGATGACAACTACCGGTTGGTTAAAATCAGGCAATAATTCATAGCCTAAGTTTGTAAAGCCTATTATACCCAGCAAAGCGATTACGCTAAAAAGAACGATAATCAGCGAGGGGCGGTTGATTGATATTTTTGTAATATTCATAATTCTTATTTGCTAATTAATACATTTGCCCCATCAAACAGGTTAATAAATCCGTTACTTATAATGACATCTCCTTCGGTTAAACCACTTGAAACAACTACTTTATTTTGAAATCTGGCAGAAATAATGATGTTTTGAAGCATGGCTTTACCATCTTTTACAATGTATACCTGAGGCTGAATGTTTGTGCCAATAATGGAAGATGCAGGAATGATAATGTGTTCTTCTTCTCTATCATTTTTCAACAGAACTTTCCCAAACATCCCTGCTTTTATTTTTAAATCAACAGTGTTATTCACTGAAAACTGCACCGGAAAACTATTTCCCATGTTGGCCTTACTGCCTGTCATAATAACTTTCCCCGCTAATTCCGTTTCCGGATATGCATCCGCGTTAAGTGTATACCGTTGATTTATGTCGAACTGACTTAACTCTTGCTCGGGAACGTTTACGCTAAACTTTAGTAACGAAATATCCGTAATTTGCAGCAAAGGAATACCCGGAGCAGCAAAAGCACCTACTTCGGTTAGCTTGGCGGTAACAATTCCATTAAAAGGTGCTGTGATAGTTGTTTTGTTGATTTGTTCAAGTAAAGTGGCCTTTTGTACTTTGGCCGATTTTAAGGCCAACTCAGTCTTTTCCAGCTGAACTCCTTGAATGGCATCGGCACTGGCAAGAATGGTATATCGTTTTACATCTGTTTCCAGCCCTTCAATTTGAATTTCAACGGTTTGCAATTGCAGTTTCAGTAATGAATTATCTAATTGAATAAGTGCCTGGCCTTTACTGACCGTGCTTCCAATATCCACCAAAACTGAGTTTATTTTTCCCTGAATATCGGCACTAAGTTTTGTCTCTTTATTAGGTTCAAAAGTTCCCGTGTAAGAAATATCGTTTCTAACACTTTCAAGCGTTAAGGTGATGGCCTGTACATGAATCGCTTCTTCTTTATCGTAATGATAAACCCTTTTTACAGCGGTTTCTTTATTGCTTATAAGCTGAAATACCACGATGGCAATTATAGCCAATGCCACACCTATATAAATTATTGTTTTTTTCATTTTCTTAATTTTTAATTGAAATGTTTCCTGTTAATTTTTTTACTTCCAAATCAGCCTTCAGATAATTAACAACTGCTGTTAGATAAGCTTGTTGTGCTTCTCGAAGCGAACCATCGGCCAACAATACATCGGCCAAGGTGGCGATTCCTTCTTTTTGTTGTAATATACTTTGATTGTAGATAGATTGAGCCAATTGAATTTGAGAAGAACTCATTTCGATGGTCGCAACTGATATTAATTTCTGATTTCTTGCATTTTTAAGAAGCATTGAATTTTGATCTTTAACCAATTCTATTTGTAATTCGTTGTTTTGAATCTCGATTTTCTTTTGTTTGATCCTTTTCATCGTTATTGTTCCGTTAAACAAAGGGTAAGCAATTTGAAGTCCGGCAAAACTAAGGGGGTAAAAATTCAAAAAGTCATTGGGCTTTTCTGTATATCCAAACCCGGTCGTGCCATAGGCTCCATATAATGCAAGTGATGGCAAACGTGAATTTTTAAGGGTTTTTAAATCGCGGTTCAAAATTCGGTTATAGGTAGATGTAATTTGCATATTCAGAGTGGAATGATTTTCATAATCCGAAATGCTTTCATATTCAATTTCCGACTCAATTTGAATGTTTTCATCTAATGAAATTCCCATCGAAAATTTCAGAGCATTCATTACTTGCTCATAATTGCTTTGAATTAGTTGTTGCTGCATGGCTATTTGTTCGGCTTGCAATTGTACCTTAGAAACATCGCTTCCTTTAATCATCAATTGTTCCCTGAGTAAAGTCAGGTTCTTCAAAAGACGATTGGTATTCACGTAGTTGCTATCCGCAAAAGCTTTTTGGTGTTGAAGAATTTGTGCATTGTAATATAAATTCGAAATGTCGAAATATAGTTGTTCTTCGGTTTTTTGAACTTGCAGTTCGCTCAGTTCCGAAGCAATCTGAGTGATTTTTATGGCACCGTATATTTGCGGATTGTACAAAGGAACACTCATTTGTATGGAAGAACTAATGTTATGAGGCACTCCGAATTCAGTTGCTTTAAATACACCCTCCGGTCCGCCAAAAGCAGATTGAGGCATCAATTGAGTAGGTAAGTCGTTGAAATACTTGTACTCCGCTGCTATATTAACTTTTGGGATTAAATTAGCCCTTGCTTCCAGATGTTTTTGTTCACTTATTGTCCTGTTATTTTTACTTATTTGCAGTGTTTTATTATAAGCTTGTGCAGTGTCTATGCACTGCTGCAATGACCAATCCTGAGCTTCAACAGCAATATGTATTGTCAAAAATAAAAAAACTATCAGAAACTTTCCTCCAGATCTTTTTGTCTGGTTGACAAATTTTTGTTTATCCATTTGTTCTTGTTTTTTGTTTAATCCTTTAATTTTCTTCTCAACTGTGTTAGTTCAACTAACATTTCATTTAAAAGTTGCTCATCTTTCATAAACAGCCTAAAATTTAATAATATTTTATTAACCAACGATTTGGTTGAAAGCTTTGTTGTAAAAGTATTTTCTTCCTTACCTTTATTTATTATGGATGATAAATATGTTTCTGCAATATTTCTTATTCGCAGAAATGACTTTTTTATAGTATTATCTCTTTCAAGTAAACTTTTATCAAAAATGACGGACAGGTAATAAGGTTTTTGAAGGAATAAAGAGTGTAACATTTTAAAGAGCAATTCGAGTTCAGTTCCTGAGGATTCTCCTTTTTTGGCAATTTGCTGAATAATTTCATTTAATTCATATTCGAATCCAGTAAGAATTGCTAGAAATATTTCATCATCTTTTGTAAACTGACTGAAGAGTTTGTTTTCCTTAACATCCATTTTACTTGCAAGATTATTTATCGTAAGTGCTTCTAGTCCAGATGTCATTATTATCTCACCAGCCTTTTTTATTATTTCAAACTTTCTTGATTCCATATTTTTGATGCTATTAGTGAGTGAATTTTCACTAATCTAGTCTTCAAATTTTTTTCTCCTGTTTTATTCCTTTTTTTTAAGAAGGAAATATGCCGATACTACGAATACAGTTGTCAGTATTAACCGAAAGGCCATTGCTCCTATTGTTTCGGTTTCGTATATGCCACCGGTATTTGCGTGAATAATCAGTCCGATAAATGCGACTAAAAGCACCGCCAAGGAAATTCCTAAAAATTTGACGGTCCATTTCTTATACTGAATAATTCCATAAGCTGAAATTACATATAGCAAACCACTTATAAAATTTGCGACTACCACAAACATTACATAATTTCCTTCTCTAGCCCTCATGCCAAATAAATCTAAAATGACCGAAGTCGTTAAAAAAAGAGTTAGTAATCCAAAAGCGGTCAGAACCGCAGCGATTAAATACGAAAGATTTTTTTTTATTTTTTTCATTGATATAATATTTAGTTTCTATTTTACATTTAATGTTATTTACAGTAATTTAGATTGTATTGTTGGTTTGGGTGCTTTAACTACTAAAACACGAGCAATCGCATTTGAATTATTATAAAGACAATGCACAATGTCTTTTGGACTTTCAACCAAACAGTCTTTCTGAACTTGTATTTTTTCTTTGCCAACCAATACTTCGGGTAAGCCTTCTAAAATGTAAAAAAATACATCAACAGGAGTAATATGAGGTTTTAGTGCCTCACCGGGAAGCAATAAAATGTGCATCGCCTGCGCCGAATCTTTGTCATATAATTTCCGAACATCCAATTTGTGCGGTGTTTCAATAATCTGACTATCTGCAACATTAATAATTTTCATCGGGTTATAATTTTATGTTGTTATTTCTTGATCATTATTTTTATTGATTTCGAAAGTTCGTTTCCCTTTTCTACTAAATCAAATGAACAGTTAACCATATGCCATTGTTTTACAAACATTCTTAGTGAACCCATAACCATTACCGCTATATGAGAAGCTTCAATATCAGTTCTTATTTCTTCTTTTTCTTGTCCAACTTTAAAAATTTTAGTCAATGTATTAAAGTTGTTATTCATAATTTCTGATACTTTTTCAAGTAAAACAGTTTCGTTACGAAAAAGTTCTTCAGAAAAAATGACTGCCACCAGAGATGGAGTTACTGAGAATATTCTAAACTGATTGGTAAATAAATATTCTATTTTAGAAACAGAACCTCTCTCGGAATTTTGTTCAGCAATGAAGATGCGCTCTGAATTCTCTTTAAAATAGTTTAATATGCCTACAAGTATCTCTGTTTTATTTTCATAATGTCGGTATATAGCTGATTCTGAAAAACCAACTTTTCTTGCAAGATTCTTTATTGTAAATCCTTGTATTCCGCTTTCTGAAATAAGTTCGAGCGAAAATTTTATTATTTCTTTTTGCCTGTCTGACAATTCCGTGGTCATTATTTTAATTTTATTTAAGTAAGTGAATATTCGCACACTAAGATAAAGCATTATTTTTATTAAATGCAAGTATTTCTTAGAAAAAATATTTTGAAGTTAATTTGGGAAATTATAAACAGAAATTACTCAAGAAGAAACAAAGAATTCTTATCCTACACATAATTCTAAATTCGACAAATCAAATGTTCAATTAATTAGAAACCTTTTTAGAAATGACAAGCTAAAGGGGATGGTTACATATAATGATTATTCCGGTACATACTGAACCACTAATTCCGATTCAAACTGAACCACTATTCCGGATGAAACTGAACCATATGTTAAAATGGAATTAACATAAATAATGCAGTTTTTAGGGTTGG
>JAQIBR010000252.1 GCA_027858955.1 Bacteroidales bacterium | reverse complement strand
AAATAAATATTTAGCCAAGAAAAGAAATCAGGAATTAATATGCACAATAAGCATTGCCGTAATGGCATTTTACTGATTATTATTCTATTTTGATAGCTATGTACTGAATGTGACTAAACACTTACATGTAAGGAATTGACATAAGCAAAAATATTAATTACCTTTGTATTAATGCGCTATAAAAATTTAATCTCAAAAGTTCAGATTTGTTTGAAGACATACAATCCTTTTTTATTAACTGTTTTATGTTAAAAGCCATTATTATGAAGAAGCTATTTTTTACACTATTCGTTTTATTACCTACAATTGTTTTTACTCAGATTGATTACGAGTACGAAATTATAGTTATAGACTCTTTCACTTGCGATGCTGGAAATCAGGCAGGCATGTTTGGTTTAAGGGCTGTGGAGTATAATGATAATATCCACATGTCTTACTTTATGCAGACCGCCACTTCCTTAATGGATCTGATATATTCTGTAAGAACTGATGCTGGTTTTGCGGTTGAAACTGTGGCTTCAATTCCTTGGAGTGATTGGACTCTTATCCAATCTAAAACCACATTGCAGTTCGACGAACTAGGGAATCCACACATTTATGCAGCATTACATGCTGGGGAGATAATAGCCTATGAAAAAGTTGACAATGAATGGCAAGGCACTTCTGTCACCAATCAGGGATACTATGCAAATATTGTTGCTGATCCTGATGGTTCGCAGGAATTGGGTTTTGCTTATTGGGCACCAACTTCACCCTATAATACAAGTGGTAAAATTGTTTATGCTTCACTTAATGGCGATAACTGGGAGTTTGAAAGCCTTTCTTCTGTAATAAACCTCGCAAGAACAAAACCCAGTATTGTTAATTACTCAAGTTTCGCACCTAATACTAAGCAGCTAATTTAGTTAGATTTAATGGATTTTTTTTATCGTTAAAAAAGGATAAAGAATCACTGTAAAGTAATAGTTTGCTAACTGTTTCTTCGAAATCAATAGTGCCAATAATTAATTCCAAAACGCTTAATATTTCGACGATAGCTAACAGTAGCCGTTCATTCAAATTATGCTCAATATAATCTTGTTTGATATTCTTAAACATACCCCCAATGGTTTCGTAGGCTTCCATTCTATATTTCAGACTCACCAGAAGGTATTGAATCATTGTGACTGTTGTTTGAGCTACTTGTACATCAAAATTTGTTGACTGACTTTTACCTAAACCTAGCAATTGCTTTGCTTCTTTAAAGAATACTTCAATTGTCCATCGGATATTATAAATCTCTATGGTTTTAACAAAAGACAAATTTATATTAGTTGATATTATTGTATGCCAAGCTCCATTAGTTCCTCGTTTGGTAATAAACACGCTTACTTTAACTCCATCTATTTCAGCTATATATTGATGGTAATAAAGCTTCATTGATCTTGACCTTTTCACTTTGGTGCTTTGTTTTCTTAATTGTTTTATGGATAATTCTTTACCTTCAACTATTAGCTTGCTGTTGTATTTGTACATTCCGATAATATTGACGTTTTTGTTTATGGACAAGAATTTCTTTATCAGACTCATAGATGTAAACCAACTATCAAATAAAATATAATCAACAGAAATTTTCCGTTGATTTATTCTACGGAACATTTGGATAACGATATCTGTTTTCTTAGAATTTAGTTCTTTAAAACGCTTATGTACTGGTGATTTGTCATTTCTAAGTCCTCTTTTTTGTTTCTTAAGTTCTTTCTTAGAGAGACCGTATTTCTTGATTTTGTTTTCCTTGTTTTCACGATGAAAGCTGAAATCAACAGGAATAAAGACACTTCCATTCCAGTAACCGGCTACAAGAAGCTTATAACCAAATATAAAGTGTTTAGTTACGTGGTTATGTATTTTAGAAATCCCTTCTATTTTCTTACCTCTTTTTTCGATGTCGGTATCGTCAAAAATTAAACATTTAACGTTGTCTTTAGGTGCTGTAAATTTTTGATCAAGCTGCAGATAACGCTTTACAAACAACAGCAAAAGGTTACGCCAGTTTATCTTCTGATTAGCAAGTGCCCTGTAATAAACATCCTTTTGGCCTTTTGAATTAGGAATAACTACATTGCTAAATAATGAACCAACATTTTTAATGTCCATAAATGGCAGGACTAACAATATCCTCATAATCTCCCAAAAAGGAACTCCACTTCCCTTGACAGATTGAAACAGTCTGGATGATTTGGAAAATTTAAAAAGTTCAAGGTGTTTTGAAAAAAATTCTGGTTGTGTCCAACTCGCTTGAAAAAGTGTTTTTATTTCTTGAATTTTAGCAATATCTTTGTTCTGTAGCATATTTGTATTTTTGTGTTGATACCTTAAAAATACAGTAAAATCAGGCATTATGCAAGATTTGTATACTACTTTTTTATTTATTTTTACTCTAAAACACTAGTGTTTTATGTGTGCGAAACTTGAGTTAATTATAACAACAAAACTTATGTTGCTTATGGCGAAGGACATTGTGCAGATACTTTGATTACCAGGATTTATGTAAAAGAAAACAACGAATGGACATTGGATTACGAAGATGTTAATTTGACGGCATACGGTTGCGGTAGCATACTTGGTTTACGTACCACTTTGGGCGTATCAGATGAGGGTGTTTATTTATTATACGATCTCCGCCTAACTGCGGCTGTAATCCCACAGTTCTTATACCATACTTATTTAATTAATGAGGGACAAGGATGGCAAAATCAAGTTATTGATTATGATGGAATCCTAACTGCTGCTATTAATAGTCCAAATCTTATTTTGAATGATGAAAGTACCGCTTTTTGGATAAGCCAAAGCAATGGTTTTAATCCAAATTTAAGTTGGATAAAGAATAATGGTATTGGTGGAATTATTGATTTACCTCACTTTTATTATGATATTTGGTTGCATGATTTTGTATTAAAAGATAATAGTGCTTACATATATTATTGGGAAGGTTCAGCGAGTTGGCCTTATAATACGCCGGTAACTTTTAAGGAGATAAAAATAACTCTCAATCAGTTGTTTACATCTGTAGATGCTTCACTTAAATTAGTAGGTTTTTCACTTGAGCAAAATGTACCCAATCCATTTAGTGCGAGTACCACTAT
>JAQIBR010000255.1 GCA_027858955.1 Bacteroidales bacterium | reverse complement strand
TTGTAGTTCAAAATGCCGCATAGCAAATTTTGAATTTACAATGGTTAATGCCGATAGATCAACAAAACTGCAAATTGAACGAAGTGAAAATATGCGGCATTTAGTTGACTAATCGGTATCAACTACTTATTCACTGAATCCATTGAATCTATATGATTCTTTCACGAAAATAGACTTTTAGTAGCATTATGAATTGAAAACTTGACGAACGTATGCAACAATTTTGCAAGCGTGTTGATTTATCAATCAAACGTTTATTTCTAAAAAAAAGAGAGCAAAAAAAAGCCGTTGAAAAATCAACGGTTCAACATTCTAAAAATCTTTGTATTATTCAGGATAAATTGCCTCAGTTGGACATACATCTACACAAGATCCACAATCGGTACAAATATCTGCATCAATTTTATAAATATCTCCTTCAGTAATTGCTTCTACCGGACATTCGTCTATACAAGCTCCGCAAGCAATACAATCATCATTAATTATATAAGCCATAATAATAAATTTTACGTATTAAATAAGTTCTATTTCTTGGTTGCAAATGTATAAATATTTTACAATTCAGGTGCTTATTAATATTCATAAAAAAACAGATTTATACTCTTTCTAAATAAAGAAATTGGTAGGTGAATATTAGGGGTTTAAACTAAAAATACATTTACCTTTACGCCATCAAAAAAACTAAATTATAATGACTAATAAAATTGATAAAGTTATTGAGCTCGATCACGTTGTTATTCGATTTTCCGGAGACTCAGGTGATGGTATGCAGCTAACTGGAACTCTATTCTCCGACACTTCAGCATTAATGGGTAGTGGAATTGCCACTTTTCCCGATTATCCTGCTGAGATTAGAGCACCACAAGGAACTGTTGGAGGTGTTTCTGGGTTCCAAGTCCATTTCGGATACGACATCCACACTCCAGGCGATTATGCCGATGTTTTAGTTGCTATGAACCCTGCTGCTTTAAAGGCAAATTCCAAATGGACCAAATTAGGAGGCAGCATCCTTATAGATAAAGATGCATTTACTGCTAAAAATTTGGAAAAAGCAGGATATAAAACTGACAATCCGATTAAAGAAGAAAATTTGGGTGGCTTTAACATCATTTCTGCTCCTATTTCCTCTATGACGCAGGAAACCTTAAAAAAAACAGGAATGGACACTAAAACCATTCTTCGAAGCAAAAATATGTTTGCTTTGGGAATATGTTATTATTTGTTCAATCGCGAATTAACTTTTACTGAAAAATTCTTTGAAGATAAATTCAAAAAGGTTCCAGCTGTAATTGAAGCCAACAAAAAGGTTTTAAAAGCAGGATTTAATTATGGATATAATGTACAAGAACTTACTCCTTATAAAGTCGCAGCTGCTGAAATTGTACCCGGAACCTATAGAAACATTAACGGAAATACAGCAACAGCTTGGGGTCTAGCGGCAGCAGCAGAAAAAGCAAATCTTCCTTTGTTTTGTGGTTCATACCCAATTACTCCTGCAACTGAAATTTTGCAAGAATTATCTAAACTAAAAAAGCTAGGTGTTAAAACTTTTCAGGCCGAAGATGAAATTGCAGGAATTACATCAGCTATTGGAGCTTCTTTTGCCGGCAATTTTGGTGTTACTACAACTTCCGGCCCTGGATTGGCTTTAAAATCTGAGGCTATTGGACTTGCAGTAATCACAGAACTTCCGTTGGTAATTGTTAATGTTCAACGTGGGGGGCCATCAACAGGTTTGCCAACTAAAACAGAGCAGTCCGATTTATTACAATCGCTTTATGGCCGCAATGGCGAAAGTCCTGTTGCAGTTATTGCTGCCAGTACACCTTCTAACTGTTTTCATTATGCATTTCAAGCAAGTAAAATAGCATTAGAGCATATGACTCCTGTTATTTTATTAACAGACTGTTTTCTTGCTAATGGTTCGCAACCTTGGAGAATTCCAAATATGGATGATTATCCTGAAATAAAAGCCCCAATTGTAAAAGCAGATTCAGAGAAATATCAGCCCTATGTTCGTAATAACGAAAATCTTGTTCGTGAATGGGCTTTTCCCGGAATGCCAGGATTTGAACATCGTATTGGTGGTTTAGAAAAAATGGACAAAACAGGCACTGTGTCTTATGTTCCTGAAAATCATCAAGTAATGACAGATCTTAGAGAAGAGAAAGTAGCCCGTATTGTTGCTGATGTTCCAGATCTAGAAATTATTGGCGCAGACAAAGCTGATTTATTAGTTGTGGGATGGGGAGGTACTTATGGTCACCTATTAACTGCCGTTCATGATATGCAAAAAGAAGGCAAAAGCATAAGCTTTGTTCATTTCAATTATATAAAACCATTGCCGGCTAATACAAAAGACATATTTAATAAATTCAAGAAAATTGTAGTTGCCGAAATTAATAATGGCCAATTTGCAAGTTACCTCAGATCAATGTTTCCTGAGTTTACATATCTACAATACAATAAAATAATGGGTTTGCCATTTACCATTATCGAATTAATGGATAATTTTAATAAAATTTTAGAGGAGAAATAATCATGGCTGCAGAAGAAAAATTAACTTTCAAAGATTTCAAAAGCGATCAGGAAGTACGTTGGTGTGCAGGTTGCGGCGACCATGCTATTTTGAATTCAGTTCAAAAAGTTTTTGCCGAAATTAACATACCAAAAGAAAAATTTGCAGTAATTGCAGGAATTGGTTGCTCTTCTCGTTTTCCATATTATATGAATACCTATGGTTTTCATACCATTCATGGTCGCGGAGCTGCTATTGCTTCTGGAGTTAAAACTGCCAATCCTGACTTAAGTGTTTGGGTTGTGAATGGCGATGGCGATGGACTAGCAATCGGTGGTAATCATTTTATTCACTTGAACCGTAGAAATATCAATGTCAACCTTTTGTTGTTTAACAACGAGATTTATGGTTTAACTAAAGGCCAATATTCTCCAACAACAAAAGAAGGAACTAAAACTAAAACTTCTCCTCATGGAACTGTTGAACATCCATTCAATCCTGGAGAATTAGTATTGGGCGCAGAAGGAAAATACTTTGCACGCACCATCGATACAAATATGAAACTTACTCAAGAAATACTCCTCGATGCTGAAAAACATCAGGGGACTTCGATAGTTGAAATATTGCAGAATTGCGTAATCTATTCCGATGGTGTTCATGGTTTTTATACTAACAAGGAACATAAATTAGATCGTCAGATCGTTCTTCATCACGGCGAAAAAATGATTTTTGGCACTAACAACGACAAAGGATTAGTCCTTGACGGATTAAAACTTAAAGTGGTTGTAATTGGCGAAAATGGTGTAACAGAAAATGATATTTTGGTGCATGATGCTCACGAAGAAAGCCCTTTCTTACATTGGATGTTAATTCATATGAAAGGTCCTGATTTCCCGATTGCACTAGGTGTAATTCGTGCTGTTAAAGCAAGTGTTTATGAACAAAAATTAGAAGCTCAAATTACTGAGGCCAAAGCCAATTCATCCATCAAAAATATGAATGATTTGCTTAACAGTGGAAGTACCTGGACAGTCTAATCAGCACAAAGCATTTACAAAAGGCCTTCCATATTTTGGGAGGCCTTTTGTATTACTGTCTGTGTCTCGTCCTAGAATAAGATGACACAAAATCGACTTAATTAAATAAATCATAGATTTCGACGCTCTCAAATTTTTTGACAAACTAGGTTTGTAACAATTTTTCATCTAATTTAGATGAATGATTGGTGACTCAATAAAAAACAATTCTTCTAAACCAAATTTACCAAAGCATAAAGGAATTTGGGCAAAAATACTTATGGCTTTTGCAATAATTACTACTACTGCATGGCTTATCCTTTTTCTTTTTTCAAATTTGCTTTTTAGCACAGCCATAAAAAGAGTCTTCTTAGAAACTACTAACCAAGAGTATTCTATTGATTTTAAAAATCTAAGAATCAATATTCTCACACTTAAAATAACTTTCTATCAGACTCTTATAAAACGAACTGAAAATTTTATTAATCAGGAAGAACAAAATATCAATTTTTATTCTGACACTTTAGCTTTTCAAAATATCAACTTATTTGCATTCGCAAAAAATAAAATACTAAAATTTAAAAACATTAGTCTAAGCAATTGCGAAATTGAGATAGAAAAGCAAAATAGCAAGGCCGAACAGAAAAACCTACTGCTGCCTCTAAACAATTATATTGAAGCAATCAAAATATTAAATTTTGAAGTGAGCAATGCAAAAATAAAATACTCACAAGAAAATGATTCGCTTTTTATTCCGGCACTTAATTTTAAACTACAAGATTTTAAAATTGACTCTCTAACTGATACAGTTATAAACAATAGATTTCATTTTGAAGATATTTACTTGCACTTAAAAAATCAACAGCTTTATCTGCCGGATAAAAGTCATTTGCTCTCTTGGGAAAATTTGGAACTTTCATCAAAAGAAAAATACTTTGAACTGAATAATTTTAACATAAAGCCATCTGATACAGTAAATAACAAACAAAGCTACACGGTTGATATTCCAATATTCAGATTGGAGCACTTTGATATCGATTCGCTTTTAGACAAAAAACAATTAATATCTAAAAATTTATTATTAGAAATTAATTTTTTCAATATTCGATATAATAAAACTCAAAATAAATCAGAAAATCTTCTTTTTAAAGAACAGATAGAGGCATTTTTTGCAAATAAATTTGACAAGATAGTTATTGATAGTGTAAGCATCACGGTAAATAAAAGTAAAATAAATCTACTAAATAATAAGCAACTAAATTTCAATGGCAAAAGCTATCTATCACTTGAACATTTTAAATTTGAGCCAAAAAATATTGCTAAATATTCCCTTAGAGAAGCCGAATTACTAATTAATAGTCTGATTTTTAATGACTTTAAAAACAAGCAAGAGGTAAATTTTAATCTTGGACAATTAAATTACAATAAGCAAACCTTGAACATTATTGGAGTTAATGTTATTTCAGGCTCAAAGAAAGAGTCCAAATTACACTTAAAAGAAGTTCAACTGGAAGGAATTGATTGGAATCAATTGCTAAATGATAATAAATTATTAGCTGAAAACTTGTGTTTGACAAGTGGTGATTTGGTTCAATTAAAGATTCCAAAATCCAATACATTTTCTGATAAATTAGACGATTTAAATTCGATTACTTTACCAATTTTAAAGTCCGTCAAGATTAAAACAATTCAATTTAAAGATTGGAATTACAATCTTCCATCAAAAGGGATACTTGCAAAAAATATTGATGCAGAGATAGCTCAATTCCAACTACCTAATAACTCAAAATTAGCATTTGGCATTTTTTCAAATTTTAATTCTAAAATCAATCAATTTAGCTGGGTAAGCAAAGATCAAAAGCATCATTATCTTGCTAATAACCTTGCACTTAATAGTCAATCACAAAATATTAGTATTAATAAAATTCAAAGTTTCCCGCGCTGGAAATCACTAAAAAACGAACTCCTAGATGATGATGCACGCTTTAAAGTATTTGGCAAGAATATTAAAATTATAACCCAAAAACCATTTCATCAAATACGATTCAACGATACACTTTCACTAAGCAAACTAGTGGTTGATTCTCTTAACCTAAAACAGTTTGGAAAAACCATCGCCCAAGAAAAATTAAAATCCAGTCCACCTCCTATTCTTATTTCTTTATTTGAATTGCGAAAAGGTGAATTTACCGCTTATAATGACAGCTCTATTGTAAGTCGGCTAGCACAAGTTAATGGTATTCATCTTCGTGGCGATTCCATAGAAATATATAGCGATAGTCTTTTCATAGTAAATTATCGGCACTTAATAGCTATAACTAAAAACGGATTTTATCAAAACAAAGCTCAAGGCTTAAGCTTTGATTTTAAAAAAATAGATTTCGATTCAGAAAATGAAACTATGGAATTGCACCAGTTCTATGCAGAGATAGCTTCTAATAATAATGATAAATCTACCCAACATCAGTTAAATTCGAAATTAGTACAGGTTAGGGGTTTCGATTATAGTTTATTTCTTCAGCGAAATTTGATTTCTGCACAAGAATTTACAATAAATTCTCCATCATTAATAAGCAAAACCATTTCAGGCAAAAAACAATCACAAATAGATTTTCGCAATTTATTCTCGCTTCAAAATTTTGAGCAAATTCCTTATCTGGAATTCGATAGATTTATTATTAGCGATTTTTCGTGGTTTGCAACCTATACTGTAAATGGCATTACTAATACAATAACTTTTGAAAAAGCTAATTTTGAAGCTGTCGATTTTCGCCTTAGTCATAGATCCTTTACCAATCCTGAACGTATATTCTTTTCTAAATCTACTGATTTTCACATTGGAAATTTCAAGCAAAATTTTCGAAATGGGAATTATTATTTGATGATAGATAATATTGGATTCTCATCGCTACAAAAGCAAATAAATTTTGATAAAATTCAGTTCTACACTCTACAAAAAGAGAATCAAAACTATTATAATTTCACTATCGATAGAATTTCATTTAACCAAATAAACTTTGCAGATTTTCAGAGCAACTTCAATTTTACAGCTGATAATATTTTGATTCAGAGACCAAATGCTAAACTCCGTTTTTTGGGCTTTGATGAAAGCTCAACAGCTAATAATTTAGACTCCTTAAAGCTATACCCTATTTTACAACCTTTTTTCTCACAAATAACTATCAACAATATTGATGTTCGTGATATGACGCTAAGATTAGATGTTCCTAAAGATAGCAGTACCAATATATATAATTTAGGTAAGCTTAACTTGAAAATGCAAGATTTCAGACTTGATTCCACCACCAAGGCCTTTAAAAACAATCGTTTTCTATATTCCCAAAATATGCTGATTCATTTGCGCGATTATTCAGCTCAAATTACTAATGATTTGTATCGATTTTATTTTGCAGATTTACGACTTTCAACGTTAAGAGGTATTATTAATATTGATTCTGTATCGCTAAAGCCACAATACGATTATGCAGATTTCGCTCAACGTGTGAAGCATCAAACGGATCGTTTCGATATTGAAATCAGTAATATTAAATTATCCGGCATAGATTTCCAAGATGCCCTCTTTCGCCAGAAATATATCGTGCAGCGAGCAGATGTTAATCATCTCAATGGAGAAATATATAGAGATGGACAATATCCACGACTGCCCGATTTTTATCCGCCAAATCCAATACAACGGCTCTTGGATTTGCCATATTTCATCCAAATCGATAGTTTACTTATAAACGATAGTTATCTTGCTTACAAAGAAAAGGGGAAACACACAGAAGTACCAGGGCATATTTATTTCGATAAATTGAATGCTCTTATATTAAACGCTTCAAATAATCCTGATTTTATAAAATTTGGAGGTAATACAGTTCTAAATGCTCAAACTTTACTTATGGGCAAAAGCAAACTGGTTTTGGATGTCAACTTCCCACTATTTGATCAAGGAAAATCTTTTAAACTATATGCCCATTTGAATAGAATTGAAATGGATGATTTAGACCCAGTTTTAAGACCACTTGCTCTAATACAAGCAAGAAGCGGAACCATTAAATCTATAGAGTTATCAGTTGAAGCAAACGACGATTATGCCTTTGGAAACATGCTAATGTATTACGATAATATGAAGGTGGAAATCCTTAATAAGTCGATGAAAAAGGGATTTTTTGGCACTTTATTTGCAAACGCAATGATAAAGACTGAAAATCCTAGTTATTTGATTCCACGCAAAGGTCCTATCTATTTTGAGCGCAACAAGATGCGTTCTATATTCAATTATTGGGCTGAAATTAGCATATTAGGGATGAAAACTAGTATGGGACTAGCCGACAGGAGAATAGCAAAAAAAGTGAAGAAATTGCAGGAAAAATAGTACCAATTGTAGTTCAAAATGCCGCATAGCAAATTTTGAATTTATCCCGAACCTTCGGGAGTTAATGCCGATAGATCAACAAAACTGCAAATTGAACGAAGTGAAAATATGCGGCATTTAGTTGACTAATCGGTATAACTTACAAAAATCCCAAATCAAGTTGAGCTTCTTCGCTCATCATATCTTTATCCCAAGGTGGTTCAAAAGTCATTTCAACATGAACATCCTTAACACCTTCAATAGCTTTTACTTTTTCGTGAACTTCGTTTGGCATCGATTCCGCAACAGGACAATTTGGCGCGGTTAAAGTCATAACAATCTCTACTTTAAAATCTTCCGCGACATTCACTTCATAAATAAGACCTAAATCAAATATATTAACAGGAATTTCAGGATCGAAAATTGATTTAAGGATATTCAGAATTTTCTTCTCAAGCTCCATTTTTGTTGTTATAACAGGTTTATCAGTCATTGCCTTATTTTCCTTTACCTTTTCTTTATTTACTTTTTTTCCTAAGCCAAACATGTTTTACTGTTTTAATTTCCTTTTGCCTTAAAGGCCAAAGCATATAATTTAATTTGTTTAATCATTGATGTTAATCCATTGGCGCGAGTTGGCGACAAATGCTCTTGCAGACCAATTTTGTTTAAAAATTCCAAATTGCAATTCAAAATATCCGCAGGTTTTTCGCCCGATAATACGTTTACTAAAAGGTAAACAACTCCTTTGGTTATTACTGCATCGCTATCGGCTCTTAATATCATTTTTCCGGCTTCCATTTCAGCGGAGATCCAAACACGCGACTGACAGCCACTAATTAAATAGCTGTCGTTACGATACTTATCATCAATAATAGGCAACGATTGACCTAATTCTATTAAGTAATTGTATTTGTCCATCCAGTCTTCAAAGACTTCGAATTCATCAATTATTTCATTTTCTTTTTCCTGAATTGTCATTTTAAAATTTTATTGCATTATCAATTAGCCAAACATTTCTATAGTCTTGTGGATGGCTCTTACCATACGATCGATCTCTTCTTTTGTATTGTAACAAGCAAATGAAGCTCGAATTGTTCCTCGGATTCCCAAGCGTTTCATAATTGGTTCGGCACAATGGTTTCCTGTACGAACTGCAATTCCGAACTGATTGAGGATGGTTCCTACATCATAAGGATGAATGCCATCGATTAAAAAAGAAAGCACACTTGCTTTATTTTGAGCAGTTCCGACTATCTGAATCCTATCTATTTTTTGAAATTCGGCGGTAGCATAGTTTAGAACCTCGTTTTCAATTGCCGCCAAATTTTCAATTCCTTCTTTTTGAATAAATTCGATGGAAGCTTCCAAACCTAAAACATCAGCAACATTTGGTGTTCCTGCTTCAAACTTAAAAGGCAATTCATTATATGTTGTTTTTTCAAAGCTCACGCTTTCAATCATCTCGCCTCCACCTTGATAAGGCTGAAGTTGCTCCAACAAATCTTTTTTACCGTAAAGTACTCCGATACCCATAGGGCCATACATTTTATGACTTGAAAAAGCATAAAAATCGCAATCCAATTCTTGAACATCAACTTTTAAATGAGCAACAGCCTGAGCACCGTCAATCAAAACCAAACTTTTATTTTGATGTGCTAAATCAATAATTTCCTTAACGGGATTAAGTGTCCCCAATGCATTTGAAACATGAGCTATTGCAACTAATCGTGTACGTTTATTCAGTAAATCGGCATATTTATCAAGCAAAAGTTCACCTTTGTCATTAACAGGAATAACATGAAGCTTTGCCTTTTTACGTTCGCAAAGCATTTGCCAGGGAACTATGTTTGAGTGATGCTCAAGTTCAGTAACAATTATTTCATCGCCCTCTTTTATGAAAGTTTCACCAAAAGAAAAAGCAAGCAAATTAATAGAATCAGTCGTTCCTTTTGTGAAAATAATTTCTTTTGAGCTACTCGCATTGATAAAATCTTTTACATGTATCCGTGTTTGCTCGTATGCAGCTGTAGCTTTTTGCGAAAGTTTATGAACGCCACGATGGATATTACTGTTAAAACTAGTATAATAGCTGCTGATTCTATCAATTACCATTTGTGGTTTTTGAGTAGTTGCAGCATTATCGAAATACACCAACGGATATTTATTTATCTGTTGTTTTAAGATTGGGAATTGTGCGATAAGTTGTTGTTGATTTATACCCATAGGTTTAAATTTTACTCATATCGATTTCAAAATTATATTTCTCCGGACTGCTGCATTGCAAGACACATTGATCACAAATAGAGAGTTCTCCTCTTAAACGCTTCTTCACCATATCTTCAATGCGATCGCGCAAAGAATCTATCTTTATTTCTTGTGTGACCTCAGCCGCAAAAGCATACATCAACAACATACGTGCATTGTCTTCACTGATTCCGCGTTGGCGAATATAAAACAAAGCACTTTCGTCGAGCTGACCGACAGTTGCTCCGTGACTGCATTTTACATCATCAGCATAAATTTCCAGAAAAGGCTTGGTATTAATCATTGCCTTATCTGTTAGTATGATGTTAGCATTGTTTTGGTAAGCCAAAGTTTTCTGAGCATCCCTACGAACCAAAATATGACCATTAAAAACGGCACGTGCATAATCATCTAAAATTCCTTTAAACAACTCATTACTAGTACAATTAGGCACAGCATGATCAACAAATACCTGATTATCAATATGTTGATTTTTATCAGCAAGATAAACGCCTAAAATATCGGCGTGAGCTCCTTCTCCGTTCAGTTTAGTATAGGTTTCGTTTCTGATTAATCCACCATTTAGTATAATACTATTGGTGCTCAATCGGGAATCGCGTGCTTGCTCTACTGCCACACTGCTGATTAAACTCGAATTATTATTAATGTTTTGTAATCGATAATGATCGAGTGATGCATTAGCACCAAGAATAATTTCTGTAACTGAATTAGTAAAGCTGCGTTTGTAATTATACGAATCGTCGCAATGAATAAGAGTAAGCTGACTGTTTTCTTCGAGTATAACTAAATTGCGATTTTGCACAAAAACATCATCACTTGTTCCGACTGCATTTATTAATTGCAATGGCTTTTCAACAGTCACGTTTTTAGGAACATATACAAATAGTCCATCCAAAAATAAAGCAGTATTCAAAGCATTAAAAGCATTGTTTTCAGTCTTTGCAAATTTACCAAAATGCTTTTTTACAAGTTCAGGATATTTATCAAAAGCAGCACTC
Organism: Bacteroidales bacterium; assembly: GCA_027858955.1. Taxonomy (GTDB): domain Bacteria; phylum Bacteroidota; class Bacteroidia; order Bacteroidales; family UBA12170; genus UBA12170. The sequence continues at coordinate 22,293 of JAQIBR010000255.1, read as the reverse complement.
AGGCTTCCAACAATAACACCCTCAGATAATGTATGCAATGGTTTTTCTTTATAGACAAAACGACCTTTATATAGATTCATCACATAGGAATCCAATTCTTTTACATCGCACTCAAAAACTTCTTCTAAAATATCTTTCATCAAGAAATCTTTAGTTGCCATTGAATAATCGAACGACATAGAAGTTTTAATATCCGTGCTGCGCCATTTTTCGAGTTTTTTATGCGGAAATCCTAATCTATTAAAATCTTCCAAGGCCGAAGTCCGAGCTTTTTGAAGCCCGGAAAAAGCTTGCCCATCCTTTTCCACAATATTCTCGAACCATTGTGGAATAGTTTTAAGCATAGGAATTTCATTTATTTGTTTTGTCATAACCTAAGCTTCCGTTTCTTTTTTAATCCAATCGTAGCCTTTTTCTTCCAATTCGAATGCCAACTCCTTACCGCCCGAAAGCACAACTTTTCCATCCAAAAGTACATGTACAAAATCAGGCACAATATAATCGAGCAAACGCTGATAATGAGTGATAATTACCGTAGCATTCTCATTAGTTTTCAGTTTATTAACGCCATTGGCAACAATTCGTAAAGCATCAATATCCAAACCTGAATCTGTCTCATCTAAAATAGCCAGTTTGGGCTCCAGCATAGCCATCTGAAAAATCTCGTTTTTCTTTTTTTCTCCCCCAGAAAAACCTTCATTAACCGAACGGTTTGTGAGTTTAGAATTAATCTCTACCAATTCTTTCTTTTCTGCCATTCGTGCTAAAAATTCTTTGGCAGGAATAGGTTCTTCGCCATGGTATTTACGAATTTCGTTCAATGATGTCCGCATAAAATTGGTCATACTTACACCTGGAATTTCTACCGGATATTGAAATCCTAAAAAGATACCTTCCTGAGCACGCACCTCAGGTGACATATCTTGTATGTCTTTTCCGTTATAGAGAATTTCACCTTGAGAAATTTCGTATCCATCTTTTCCTGCAATTACAGCAGCTAATGTACTTTTCCCGGTTCCGTTAGGTCCCATAATTGCATGCACTTCGCCTTTATTTACTTCTAAATTAATTCCTCTTAATATTTCTTTTCCGTTTATCGAAACGTGAAGATTCTTTATTTGTAATAACATTCTTTATATATTTATTTTGACCCGAAAATCGAGTATAAAAATCGTTTTAATTAACCTACACTACCTTCCAAACTTATGCTGAGCAATTTTTGCGCTTCTACAGCAAATTCCATTGGCAGTTGATTCAATACTTCTTTTGCATATCCGTTAACTATCAATCCAACAGCTGATTCCTGACTAATTCCTCTTTGTTGACAATAAAACAACTGATCCTCAGAAATTTTAGAAGTCGTTGCTTCATGCTCAATTATAGAGCTTTTATTTGCTCCTTCTATATAGGGATAAGTATGTGCTCCACATTGGTCACCCAATAAAAGACTATCACATTGCGAAAAATTTCTGCTGTTAGTTGCACGTTTTGTCATTTTCACCAAACCACGATAAGTGTTATGGCTTTTCCCTGCTGAAATACCTTTAGATATAATTGTGCTCTTAGTATTTTTACCGAGATGAATCATTTTTGAGCCAGTATCAGCTTGCTGATAATTATTTGTTACGGCCACCGAAAAAAATTCTCCTACTGAATTATCGCCTGATAATATGCAACTTGGATATTTCCAAGTTATTGCTGAACCTGTTTCAACTTGCGTCCACGAAATTTTTGAATGATCGCCTTTGCAAATGCCCCGCTTGGTTACAAAATTATAAATACCACCTTTCCCTTCTTTATTGCCTGGATACCAGTTTTGTACAGTGGAATATTTAACTTCAGCATCTTTCATCGCAATGATTTCCACTACGGCTGCATGCAATTGATTTTCATCACGTTGCGGTGCAGTACATCCTTCCATATAACTTACATATGAGCCTTCTTCGGCTATAATAAGCGTACGCTCAAACTGACCAGTATTAGCAGCGTTTATGCGGAAATAAGTTGATAATTCCATAGGACTTCTAACGCCTTTAGGAATATAGCAAAACGATCCATCGCTAAATACTGCCGTATTCAAAGCGGCAAAATAATTATCGCTTGGAGGAACTGCCATACCAAGATATTTCTTAATTAAATCTGGATGGTTTTGAACCGCTTCGCTGAAAGAGCAAAATATAATGCCGTGTTTGGCAAGTGTATCGGTGAAAGTTGTTTTTACTGAAACACTATCAATAACAGCATCAACTGCAACATTCGACAAACGTTTTTGTTCTTCCAGAGAAATTCCGAGCTTATTGAATGTTTCAATCAGTTCCGGATCTACTTCATCCAGACTTGCAAGTTCTTTTTTCTGTTTTGGTGCAGCGTAATATATAATATCCTGAAAATCGATTTTGGGGATTTTGAGATGAGCCCAATCAGGTTGTTTCATTTCTTTCCACTTCCTAAATGCTTTTAAACGGTGTTCTAAAAGCCATTCAGGTTCATTTTTTTTTGCGGAAATATATCGAACAGTATCTTCATTCAATCCTTTGGGGGCTGTTTCAGTATCAATTTCTGTAACAAATCCATATTTATACTCGCTCTGCGTAACCTCTTCAATTAGTTGCTTTTCGTTTTGAGCCATGTTTTAAGTCTTATTTAGATTAATTTAAAATAAGTCTGCAAATTTACGAATAATATCTTTTTAAACATATCGTATTACGGAAATCATCATGTTGTTTTTAAATTTCTAAAATCAGATAAAAAACAAATGGAAACTCTACGTTTAATACCGATTAGTCAACTAAATGCCGCATATTTTCACTTCGTTCAAATTGCGGCTTTGCTGATCTATCGGCATTAACTCCCGAAGGTTCGGGATAAATTCAAAATTTGCTATGCGGCATTTTGAACTACAATTGGTATAACTTATAAAACTTTACGTTTGAACATTTGGTGACATTCTTCGCAATTTGTACGCTAAATTTGTTTTTTCCGTACTACCTAATTATTTGACGCATAACACTGTCCAAAATGAAAGGCTAACATCTCGGTTAGCCTTTCATTATTTATGAGTAGATTTTAGAAATGTGCATCTTAAACAATTACGGTTAAACCCAAAATCCTTACGTTTATACAATAGTCCTAAACGTTCGTTCATTTGACCATACTATATTAAATACATCTTCTATATTCGCCAATGATACGAGATTGCACCTAACAGCTTAAAATAACGCATATAACAATCTCAATATAAGCAAGTCTTCGGACTTGCTTTTTTTATTTTATAAATATAATTTAATCGAAAAGGTTATAAATTCTGCTTAGAGTTTTTCATAATATTGTATAGAAATTCGCGTGCTCTAAAGAGTTGAGCTTTAACAGTACCAAGAGGCAATTTCATTTCATCTGCAATTTCTTCGTAAGATAATTCTTTAAAATAACGAAGCTCGATCAAATGTTTATAATGCGGTTTTAAACGATCAACCACTTGTCGCATTAATTCTATCTTTTGTTCTCGGATAAATGTTTCTTCAGGATCAAGAGTTCCGGAGTCAATATTTTGTGACAAACTGGGTCCGCTTTCATCTCCGCCAATGCTTTTATCAATAGAAATTATTCCTTGTTTTTTCTTTCGAATAAAATCTATAGTATTATTAGTAGCAATACGAAATAACCAGGTACTAAAAGCATATTTGGGGGAATACAAGTGAATACTTTTAAATGCTTTCCCAAAAGCTTCGATAGTCATATCTTCTGCATCCGTAACATTATTAGTCATTTTCAATAACATAAAATACAGCGAATCGCGGTAATTATTCATTAAATCAGCATAGGCCATTTGACTACCATCAATGGCCTTTTGAACCAATGCATAATCGCGTTTTCCTTTATCTGTTAAATGAATATCTACTTCCATTTATTTTTTTATTGAAAATATTCAATGCCATCACAAACGCTTGTACAGCGAAAAGTAACAGTTCAAGTAACGGCGAAAGTAACAATAATTTTTGTTCGTGTAACTTATCCAAAGCAATTTTTTGTATCCTTAAAAAACTTGATATACGAATAATTAACAATATCAAAACAACTATTATCCAGCTATTTAAAAAAAGTAGTGTTATACTTAAAGCATAGAAAAGGTAAAGCGAAATAGGATAAACTATTATTAATAATTTGTGTTTTGCTTTGTATAAACTTATAGTAGATAGTTGATGTTTTTTTTGCTTGAGCCAAAGACTTAGATTTTTTTTAGGTACTGAATAAGTAAAACTTTCAGGAGCTATACAAATACGTGTATTTATTTTATTTGCAGATTGATTGATAAATAAATCGTCTTCACCATAACTGATTTTATATTGCGCAATTAAACCATTATTCTGGTAAAACATTTGTTTACTATATGCTAGGTTGCGTCCAACACCTTTGTAAGGCATATTTAGCAAAGCAAATGATAAATAATTTAGTGCATCCATAAAAACATCAAAACGAATAAGTTTGTTTAAAAAACCATCATCAGATTTAAAGGGCGCATATGCAAGCACTATTTGGGTTTTTGCTAGAAAAGCACTTTGCATTGTAGCTATCCACTTATTAGATGAAACCCTGCAATCTGCATCAATATGCAAAAGTGTATCATAAATAGCAGATTTTATACCAATTGATAAGGGGAATTTTTTACCACTAAAGAAGTTTAAGCTCTGATTGATTTGAACCACTTTTAAATGTGCATAGGATTTCTCAAGCTCTTCTAAATAAAAGTGAGTCTCATCGTTGGAATTATCATTTACGACCACAACTTCGAATTCAGGATAATCCTGATTTAAAATAGGCTCCAGCGTTTTTATTAAATTATGATATTCGTTTCGAGCTACGATAATTACAGATACTGGCCGTTTTTTTTTGGATTTTTTTTGGGATTTATAATAGGCCAAACGTGCAAAAACCAACCAGTGATAAAGGACTTGAATTACAAAACTCAAGGCAAGTCCAATTAATAATATATGATTAAATTCCAACAAAAGGCGAGCTGTTTTATTAGAAACAAAATTACATTTTAGCTATGGTTTAAATATATACTCCTGCTTGAAACTTACTAATGTAATAATGTTAATAATTGCAAAGGATTCCCACTTGCAAATCATTTGAATAGCAAAATCAAAATGGGCATTTCATCTTGAGTGGCTTTTTCTATCTTTGCAAAAATTTATTGATGGAATTTAAGCTGGAAAAGACAGATAGCGGAAGCAATGCTCGGGCAGGAGAAATAACGACCGATAACGGAATAATTCAAACTCCTATTTTTATGCCTGTTGGAACTGCTGGAGCTGTTAAAGCCATTCATATACGTGATATTAAAGAAGATACAAAAGCTCAAATTATTTTAGGAAATACTTATCATCTTTACTTACGTCCAGGAATGGAAGTGATGGAACAGGCCGGAGGTTTGCATAAATTTAATGGATGGGACAAGCCTATTTTAACCGATAGTGGTGGTTATCAAGTATATTCGCTTTCGGGCACAAGAAAACTTACAGAAGAAGGTGTAATTTTTCAATCACATATCGATGGTTCCAGGCATTTATTTACACCTGAAAAAGTGATGGATATTCAGCGTACAATTGGCGCTGATATAATGATGGCTTTTGATGAATGCACTCCTTACCCTTGCGATTATGATTATGCCAAACGCTCGATGGAACTTACGCACCGGTGGCTAAATCGTTGTGTTACTCATTTTAATAATACAGATAATAAATACGACCATAAACAAGCTTTTTTTCCTATTGTCCAGGGCAGCACTTTTAAAGATTTACGTAAAAAATCAGCCGAGACAATTGCTTCCTACAATGCCGATGGGAATGCTATTGGAGGTTTATCTGTTGGAGAACCGCACGAAATGATGTACGAGCATACTGATTTAGTCTGTTCCATATTGCCTAAAGACAAACCACGCTATCTAATGGGCGTTGGCACACCTGCAAATATTTTAGAATGTATCGCTCTCGGTGTAGATATGTTCGATTGTGTAATGCCTACAAGAAATGGCCGAAACGGGATGCTTTTCACAAGTGAAGGTATAATCAATATAAAAAACTTAAAATGGCAAAAGGACTTTTCGCCTATTGATGCAAATGGTTTATCTTTTGTTGATTCACAATATTCAAAAGCATATTTAAGACATCTGTTTGCTGCAAAAGAAGTTTTAGGTGGAATGATAGCCAGCTTACATAATTTACGTTTTTATTTATGGTTAGTAGATGAAGCTAGAAAGCATATCTTAGCAGGAGATTTTAGCTATTGGAAAAATGTGATGGTAAAGAAACTGGCAATACGTCTTTAAGCAAATGAAGAAGATTGATTATTACATTATTAAAAAATTTTTAGGCACTTTTTTTTATGCTATTGCCTTATTAACAGTTATAATAATCATTTTTGACGTTTCTGAAAAAATTGAAGATTTCATTGAGAACGAAGCACCTTTAAATGAGATTGTTTTTTCCTATTACTTAAATTTCATCCCCTATTTTATTAACCTATTCAGCTATTTATTCGTTTTTATTACAGTCATTTTTTTTACATCTAAATTAGCTTCCCAAACCGAAATTATTGCTATGTTAAGTGCCGGCATAAGCTTCAGGCGTCTGCTTAGGCCATATCTTATTTCTGCTGGATTATTAGGTGCACTATCTTTTGCTTTGGCCAATTTTGTTATTCCACATACGAATATAGAGACTAGAGCTTTCAAACAAAAATACATCGTTAACCTACAAAAAGATATGGGTCAAGATATTCATTTTCAGATGAGTAAAGGTATTTTTGTATATATAGAACGCTATCACAGCAACTCAAGTACAGCATTTAAATTTTCATTAGAGCAAATCGATAGTATTGGACAATTAATTTATAAATTGAATACCGAAAAAGCAATTTACGATACCGTAAGCAATAAGTGGAAACTCATTAACTATTATGAAAGGTATATTGATGGTATAAATGAGGAATTGATAATGGGAAAAACCAAAGATACTACATTTGCCCTCACTCCAAAAGATCTTATCGTGATTAAAGAAGATTTTGAAGAAATGGATTTTATTGAAATTCGTGATTTTGTTGAAAAACAGAAACTGAAAGGAGCTCCCAATGTGGTCGCATACGAAATTGAAATGCATAAACGTATAGCTTTCCCATTTGCTGCCATTATTTTAACAGTTATAGGTGTTAGTTTATCGAGTAGAAAAGTGAGAGGTGGAATTGGAGTGCATTTAGGCGCAGGGATTGCTCTTACATTTATCTATATTTTACTTATGCAATTCACAACTGTGTTTGCCATTTCAGGAACTCTTTCACCACAAATTGCGGCCTGGGTTCCAAACATTATTTACATTTTTATCGCACTTTATCTCCTGAAAAGAGCACCTAAATAATTATCTCTTTTTTATTGAAAATGCGTATATTAGTTTTCTAAAATCAAGCAACCATGAATATTTTTAAAGGTAAAATTGTTGATATAGTAGCAGGAAAAATCTTCAAGGGCGAGCTCCATATTGAAGGTTCTAAAATCAAAGCCATAATCCCAAACGATGAAATAACTGAAAATCAATACCTTCTTCCAGGTTTAATAGATGCACATATTCACATAGAAAGTTCAATGCTAATTCCTTCTGAATTTGCACGATTGGCATCTATTCACGGAACTGTTGCTACTGTTTCAGATCCACACGAAATTGCCAATGTTTTAGGCATTGACGGTGTTAAGTTTATGATTAAAAACGGAAAAAAAGTTCCTTTCAAGTTTTATTTTGGTGCTCCATCATGTGTGCCTGCTACACCATTTGAAAGCTCTGGAGCGTCTCTTGGTCCAGATGAAATTGAAGAGCTTCTACAAATGACAGAAATAAAATATTTGGCCGAAATGATGAACTTTCCAGGTGTTTTAAATGGAGATAAAGAAGTTATGGCAAAAATTTCTAGTGCCAAGAAGCATAATAAGCCAGTTGATGGCCATGCTCCTGGTTTAAAAGGAAAAGATGCTCAAAAGTATGTTCAGGCAGGTATTTCAACCGATCACGAATGTTTTACTATAGAAGAAGCCCTCGATAAAATGAAAGACGGAATGTTTGTGCAAATTAGGGAAGGAAGTGCTGCCAAAAATTTCGAATCACTCATTGAATTAATAGGCGAATACAGCGATAAAATAATGCTGTGCTCAGATGATAAGCATCCTAATGACTTAGAAAATGGGCATATAAACCAAATGATTAAACGTGCTATAGCTAAAGGATTTGATTTATTGAGCGTCTTAAAAAGCTGTACGCTCAACCCAGTACAGCATTACAAACTGGATGTAGGAATGTTACAGCTTGGCGATGATGCTGATTTTATTATTATTGATAATCCTAAGGATTTTAATGTATTAAAAACTTTTTTACGTGGTCAACTTATTGCCGAAAACGGTAAAACTTTGATTGATTCAGTATTGGAAGAAACTCCCAATATCTTTGTTGCTGAGCCTTTATCAGTTACTGACTTAATTATTGAACCAAAAAGCGGTAAATTAAAGATTATCGAAGTCATTGCAGGTCAGCTGATAACTAAATCTATTTTAGGCGATCCTTTGGTTAAGCATAACAATGTAATTAGCGATCTTAAAAATGATGTATTGAAAATAGTTGTTTTAAATCGCTATAAACCTTCAAAACCTTCCATAGGTTTTATTCGTGGTTTTGGATTCAAAAAAGGAGCTATTGCATCTAGTGTTGCTCACGACAGTCACAATATTATTGCAGTAGGAACAACAGATGCTGAATTAGTTGATGCTATCAATTTAATTATTACTGAAGCTGGTGGCGTTTCTTTGGTATGCGACAATGAAAAAATAATTCTTCCATTGCCAGTTGCCGGTATCATGTCTAATAATGATGGTTTTGATGTTGCTAAAAAGTATGCAGAAATTGATAAGAAAGCCAAAACACTTGGTGGCTCATTGGAAGCTCCATTTATGACACTTTCCTTTATGGCCTTGCTCGTTATCCCTGAACTAAAGCTAAGCGATAAAGGTCTTTTCGATGGAAACAGCTTCTCATTTACCGAATTATTTGATCATACTACTTAGAATAGATATAAATTATAATATATTAATATATTCATTTTGTTTACATAACTAAATATTTAATTTTGTATAATGTTTGTATAAAAAATATAAATTAATATTAACTTGAAATTATGGGAGATTTATTGCTTGACGTTGAAAAACTTGAATTTGCAGCTAGCAAATTAAGATCTATTGCTCACCCAATGCGTATTGCCATTATCGATATGCTAGACTTTAATAAACGTCTAAGCGTAACTGAAATATATCAAGCTTTGAATATTGAGCAAGCAGCAGCTTCTCATCATTTGAATATATTAAAAAATAATAAAGTACTTATTTCTAAAAGGGAAGGGAAAAAGATTTTTTATTCCTTAAAAAGTACAACATTAACAGAAATAATTCAATGTATTAATCGATGTAATGAAGAATAATCATTGAAGGATAACAAGGATGGAGAGGATTTCTGATGAAGTCCTCTTTTTTTTATTTAATAGCCTTGATAACACTTGTATTCTCCTGAACTTCGTAGTTAATTTCCCATTCTTCTTCCACTTTCCAACCAGCTTGTATTTCTATAACCGTAGGAAAATAAAAAACTTTTTCAGGCAGACGTTTTTTCACATAATTCCCACTACTCCATCGGCCATTACTGTCTCTATCTTCTAATATTTTAATTCTGTACTTATCAGCACTCAAGTTGGAAAACAACACATTACTACTGTCTTTAACAGTAGCAAAACTTAAAATTTGCTCTTTATCTCCATCTCCTTTAATAAGTTGCACTTGCCAAATAGAATTCGACTCATTGGGTAATGTAAAATGTATCTGCAACTCCCCATAATTACTTTCTTCAGTTGTTTTAAACTTAGCAATCATGCTATCGTTTTTTGTTCCATAAATATCTGTAAGAGCCTGATCTGGAATTTCAAAACGATAATTTACACCTTCCTTCCAAGGGTAATCAATCAAAAGCTTACGTTTAATTTTATCGGTAAATCTAATCTCAAAAGGTACAGAAACAGTATCTTCCATTAAACTACAATTCTCGAAATTAGCAGTTTTAATAGGTGTTTCAAAGACAATTCTCACTTTGGAAAAATAGGGAAATTCAGCTTTAACATTACTTGAATAAGCAATTTTTGGTTCTGTAAGGTTTTTACTTTCTTGCCGGGATCTTCCTCTGTTTCTTCCAGAACTTGGTAAAACTTTGACTTCCGGTTCATTTAACAATATTTCTATGGTATCCGCTTTTAAAGTATCCACTATCAAAATTAAATTATTCGTATCGGCAAAAGGCTTTAAAAACCATATATCGAGGCTATCCATATTACTAGAATATTCCTCTAAAAAAACTATATTTTCAGAAATAGTATCAGAATCCAAAACATTAAACTTAACTGCTTCTTTCAAAGGAAATTTAAATTCAAAACGCATTCGATTGTTATCCACTAATTCCTTTTTAATTACCCTTTGTACAGAATCTTGAGGTTCATAAAGTAATAAAGTATGCGTTTGCTTTGTTACTTTAATGGCATAATTTGCCCAAAGACTATCCATTAATTCCACATTCGAAGTATCAATAGGAATTGTATCAGGAATGAAATCGAAAACTTCTTCTGGCAAAATCATTTTATCTGCAAACGCAATGGCCTCATTTGGCATATCGTTAAAATAATTTGCATTAGCGTCTGATACTGCAAATATTAAATATGAATCATTTCGAATATTGTTAATTTCAAAAGAACCTTCTTCATTGGTTTTTGCCACGTAATATGGACGAATTTTTTGAGGCATTTCATCCAGTGATAGCGTATCACTATTATCCAAATATAAACAGACAGTCACTCCTGCGATTGGTAATAAATGCTTAGCACTCAACACTTTTCCCCTAATACTCAAACTATCAATATCAGGCCCGGTGGAAAAAACATATTGAAAATTTGGAAAAGGATTACCTTCGTGCAAATCAACAATAGCATTTCCAAAATAGACAGTATAAGTAGTGCTATCTGCTAACAATTCTTCTTTATCAAATTTAATTCTAACACCTTTTCCTTTGGTTTTTATATCGAGCTTGTTTTGCATAGGTGGAGAAACCAAAAGTTGTTGATTCAACTCACTTAAAACAACAAATTCATCAAATACCAAATCGATTTTTTCTGATGCGAAATTGCGAGCACGATTTACAGGATCACTACCCAAAAATTCAGGAGGAGTTTCATCTTTTGGTCCTCCGGTTGGAGTAACGGGATTTGCACATGAAACAACTATCAATAGCAATAAAAAAAAAGATGCTATAAGATTAAAAATATGTTTGGATAGCATAGACTTCTTTTTAGGCGGAACAAAGGTATTTAGATTTTTTATACCATTGATGCAAAACATAAGTGTTTCGTGTGAAAAATAATCAATCATTAAGCTAATCTATAGCTTTAGAAAGTCTCTTATAGGTTTCAGCTGTATCTTCTTGACCGACAGCAGAAAAACTTTCAACAAGTTCTGATAATAATCGTTTAACAATACTTACATTATCACACACTTGATAATAAGCATTTTGTGGAGTTTCGTTAATTTGCTTCAAAAAAGCATCTATATCTTTTTTGGTAAAAATAATGCCTTTATTGAACGGATTAATATAGAATAAAACCCGATGTTTTGCCGAAAGTACACTTTCGTCATTCACGTAAGCAAGTACAAAATTTTGCGGCAAATCGATACCATAGATTGGCATATTCAGGCGTTTTGCGATTTCCAAATATAATATACTCATACTCAGAGAATTTCCCTTTTTACTTTCCAAAACATCTTTTATCAAAGAATTCTGAGGAGCACTTAAATTGCCTTTATTTCCGTAAAACGAATAAACTTCAAAGAAAATATGATTGAAGATTTGAACTTTTTCAAGGGGAGTAAGATCTTCATTCATTTCTAACCATACATCACGAGTTATCTTGTCCATTAAATTTCGAAGTGCATTCACATCCATTTTTGGATAATGCATGGCCGAAATACTTAATACCATTTCAAATAAACTTGCTTGGTCCTTATTTTTCCATTCAACAAGTTTTGAATATACCAAATTGAACCTGATTTTTTGTACTAATTCGCTAATGCGATTGATTACTTCATTATCGAGTCCATAAATGCTAGTTTCCTCAAGTAACTCAATAGCTTCTTCCCCAAAATCTAAGATTCGATCTTCTATTTGATTTATGACTGCGAGATCCGGATCATCTAAAAGCTGGACTAGTGCTTTTAGTTCGGCTGATTTTATATTAGGCAGATTCATTGCTGTGTCTTGCATTAATTACAAATTTAGAACTGATTACTGTACTCTTCTTTAAATAATTCAAAACTTATTAAATAGGAATTGTTAATTTAGCAACTTCCTAAAATGATTATTGTCAGCAATAATTAGAACTGTTTCTATAGTTATGAGTAGAATAATACCAAAGTCTTTAATCCTAATTGGCCTGACAGTATTACTAATTATTTTCTTTCCGAAAACAGGGGATAAGTCTGTTAAAGAAGCCCATACGAAACATTATAATGAAAATCTTTTTTTAAATAAAAGTTCTATTCCAGGAACGCATAAGAATTTTATACTGAAACTAATTCCACTTATTCAGCAATCTAATCATAATGTTTTATTGGAACGAGAACGTTTGTTGCAAATTTATTATAGCTTTAGTGAAGGTAAAAAAATTAAACAATCAGAAAAGAAGTGGCTTAAAATGATTGAAAATAAATACCGGGGAGAAACAAACGAAACACTATTTGAAAACAATAAGCAAAGCATTTTATTCTATTTGGACGAATTGCTAAGTAGAGTTGAAATGGTTCCAATTCGTTTTACACTTGCTCAGGCTGCAATTGAATCAGGTTGGGGAACTTCACGTTTTTGCTTGGAGGGGAATGCATATTTTGGTATTCATTGCTACAAACCAGGATGTGGAATAAAAGCTGGAGGCGATCAAAAAGGCGGGTTTGAAGTGAAGTCCTATAAAAGCGTACAAGAATCTGTTGATGATTATGTGTTATTTCTTAATTCCAAAAGAAGCATGAAAAATTTTCGGAAAGAACGTGTAAATTATTTTTATGGTGACTCTAGTTTATGGCGTTTAGCTGGCAGTATCAAAGGATATAGCGCTATTGGTCAATCTTATCAGCTTATGATAGAATCTATTTTAAGAATCTATATACCTGAAGGTATTGCAAATAGTTAGAGTCAGATAAAAAACTCAACAAACAAGTTTCAAAAACTAATAATACCGATTAGTCAACTAAATGCCGCATATTTTCACTTCGTTCAATTTGCGGTTTTGTTGATCTATCGGCATTAACCATTGTAAATTCAAAATTTGCTTTGCGGCATTTTGAACTACAATTGGTATAATTTATTAGTGAGCCAATTTCTCAAGTAAATCCTCAATTAAAGCAGTAACACTTGGCTTATAATCTTTTGAATATTCTCGTCTTAAGCGATTGGCAATAATAGCACAAACTGTCATAGCATTATGGCCTAAAGCTTTGCTTAATCCATAAAGTGCCGATGTTTCCATTTCAAAATTGGTAATACGATAACCTTCAAATTCAAAAGCAGAAATTCTATCATTCAAATCAGGATATGCAAGATCCAAACGAAGAACGCGACCCTGAGGACCAAAAAATCCTGGTGCAGTCGCAGTAATTCCTTTTATATATCCTTTCTGCATTTTATCCATTAAAACATTACTTCCTGGTACTATATATGCTTTCGGCAAATCATTTGGCCAAGCAGTTTGCTTAAAAAAAGCTTCAGTCAAATCATTGTCGATTACTTCATTTCCAGCAGCATAAAACCACATTAGTCCATCCAAACCAATACCATGAGTTGACATTACATAAGAACCAACAGGAATATCTTCCTGCATAGCTCCAGAAGTTCCTAATCGTATAATATTCAATACTTTATGTTCGTTTTTTGGAACGCGATTTACTAAGTCAATATTCACAATAGCATCTAGTTCATTGATAACTATATCCAAATTATCTGTCCCCATTCCTGTAGACATTACCGTCAAACGTTTTTTACCAATATAACCTGTATGTGTAACAATTTCTCGGTTGCTCATTTTAAATTCTATCGAATCAAAATAAGCAGATATAACAGGTACGCGACCAGGATCACCCACAACAATTATATCGTCGGCAATATTTTCGGGTTTTAATTTAAGGTGATAAATACTACCATCAGGATTCAATATCAATTCAGATTCAGCAATTCTCTTCATGCTTCAATTATATTTAATGTATTTTTGTCTAAAAATAAAATGTCAAATTCATCTTGATTTTCCGTCTCATATTTGGCTAGAATTAAGAAGCCAAATTAAATGGTAAATTTTCGACCGATTTGACAAAAGCAAAAGTACAAATTTTCGATAATTAAATAATGATTGCAGAAATAATAAGTATTGGCGATGAATTGCTTATCGGTCAAGTAATAAATACCAACGCTTCCTGGATGGGAGAACTCTTAAATCGTAACGGCATCAATGTCAAGCAAATAAAAGCAATCGCTGATGATAAAACGGCTATTTTCGAAGCAATAAATGCGAGCATTAATTCTGTCGATTTAATTTTATTGACCGGCGGATTAGGACCCACAAAAGATGATATAACCAAACATACTCTTTGCGAATATTTTGATACTAAGTTGGTTTTTAATGATGATGCCTTTGCTCGAATAAAAAAAATATTCCGTTTCCGTAATTTTGAAGTAACTGATGTAAACAAAGCTCAAGCTGAATTACCCGAGAGTTGTATGCCAATAATTAACAGCAATGGCACAGCTTCTGGGATGTGGTTCGAGAAAAATGGCAAAGTTTTGGTTTCTATGCCTGGTGTTCCGTTCGAAATGAAACCAATGATGGAAAATGAAATTATTCCACTTATAAAATCAAAGTATAAGACTCCAATAATTCTTCATAAAACAATTATGACACAAGGAGTTGGAGAATCATTCCTTGCAAAAAAAATCGAAGATTGGGAAGACAGTTTACCTTCTAATATAAAACTCGCATATCTTCCCCAACCGGGAATTGTTCGTTTACGTTTATCTGCCATAGGAGATAATTCAGAAAAATGCGAAAAGTATATTGCTGAGTTGGTTGAAAAGTTAAAGTTGCTTATAGGCGATATTATTTTCGGTTATGACGATATTCTTTTGGAAGAAGCTGTTGGCCAAAGTCTTAAGCTTCATCAAAAAACTGTGGCTACCGCCGAAAGCTGTACTGGTGGATATATTGCTCACCTCTTTACAAGCATCGCAGGAAGTTCTGATTATTATAAAGGTTCTTCAGTAACATATGCCAATGAAATAAAAGAAAAAATGTTGGATGTATCAAAATACGATATTGAAAAAGAAGGAGCTGTAAGTGAAACTGTTGTAAAACAAATGGCTCTTGGTGCACTCCAAAAATTCGGAACAGATTATGCAATAGCTACTTCGGGAATTGCAGGACCTGATGGAGGCACATTAGAAAAACCCATAGGAACTACTTGGATTGCAATTGCTGGATCAGATGGAATTATAGCGGAAAAACATCATTTTGGCGAACATAGAGGTCGCAATATTCGTCGTGCTTCTTTAACCGCACTATTTATGCTAAAAAAAGTAGTTGAAGGTATAACATCATTACAATAAACTCAATTATATAATTATTAGCTAAAACATTAGTATTTTTATGCAAAACCAAAAATTATTTATGAAAAATACAGGCCTTTTACTTTTGTTTATACTTATAAGCATTACATCCTTCGGACAATTTAACAAATACTTTAGCGAAGAAACATTACGATTAGATTATACTCATGCAGGAGATGCAAAAAACGAATTTTTCTATCTGGATGAATTAATTGCTGAACCTTTTTGGGGAGGTTCTAAAATAAATCTCATCGATAATTTTAATTATGGCAAATATTACTTCGAAGTTTATGATAAAGAGAGTGATATTTTAATTTATTCACGTGGCTACTCCAGCCTCTTTGCCGAATGGCAAACTACTCTCGAAGCCCGCGAAGTTTCAAAGAGCTTTGAAGAGACTATCATTTTTCCGATGCCAATAAACCCTATAATAGTTAAGATGTATTCCAGGAGTTGGGAAGGGGAATTATTAAAGCAAACGGAATATGATATCGACCCAAATAATTACTTTATCCAAAGAGGACTTAGGAAAGAATATCCTGTTTATCAAGCCTTACTACATGGCAAACCTTCTGAAAAAGTGGATATTGTAATTCTTCCTGATGGCTATACTAAAGATGAGATGGAATTGTTTAAACAAGATTGCGATAAATTTGCAAAAGTTCTGTTCGATTTTTACCCTTATTCTGAATACAAAGACCGTTTCAATATATCGGGAGTATTGGCTCCTTCCGAAGAATCTGGAACTGATATTCCTAAAGACAGTATTTGGAGAAATACTTTGCTGGGAAGTAGTTTTTATACTTTCGACAGTGAGCGTTATTGTATGACGACTGAAAATAAAAGTGTGCGTGATGCAGCGGCTAATGTTCCATACGATCAAATTTACATTCTTGTTAATTCAGAAAAATATGGTGGTGGCGCTATTTTGAACCATTACAACCTAAGTGTAAACTCCAATAAGCAAGCAGGCAAAATTTTTATTCACGAACTTGGACATGGTTTTGCCGGTTTAGGAGATGAATACTACGATAGTTCAACATCCTACAACGATTTTTATAATTTAGATGTTGAACCTTGGGAACCTAATATTACGACTTTAGTAGATTTCAATTCCAAATGGGGACATCTAATTGACGATAGCATTCCTGTTCCTACGCCAGATTCGACCATATACTATTCTAGTATGGGCGTTTTTGAAGGTGGAGGATATTCAGCCAAAGGCATTTATAGACCAAAAAAAGATTGCCTTATGAAATCTTTCGATGGAGATACTTTTTGTGATGCCTGTTCTGAATCAATTGTAAAAATGATTAACTTTTACTCAAAATAAGCACATCAAAGCAAGTGATATTAAGGTAGTTTTGATTAAATTTGCAACCCTAAAAATGAAATATAAGAACCATGGCAATAACTAAATTAAATCAACTTTTCACCGAACTAAAAAGCAAATCAAAAAAACGGCTGGTAGTTGCATACGCAAATGATAATCATACTATTGAAGCTGTAAACAAAGCTTTAGATATGGGCATTATAGAAGTTACTTTGGTCGGCGATATTGAAACAATTAAAAAAGCTTGTGCCATAGAAAATATTGATAGCTCTAAATTTGAAATAGTACAAGAGGCCGATCCGCAAAAAGCGGCTCATAAAGCATGTATGCTAATTAACGAAGGAAAAGGCGATTTCATTATGAAAGGTTTGGTAAGCACTGAGCAATATATGCGTGCACTTTTGAATAAAGAAACTGGCTTAATGATTCCCAAATCTATTCTTAGTCATGTTACCGTAATGGAAAGTCCTGCTTACCATAAGTTATTGATTTTTGGAGATGTAGCCATTATTCCTTTACCTGAAATGCCGGAAAAAATAGCCATCACAAATTATTTAATAAAAACTGCACACTCTTTAGGTATTGAAAAACCAAAAGTAGCGGTTCTTGCTGCCAGTGAACAAATTTCATTAAAAATGCAAGCTACTATTGATGCGGCTGTTTTATCAAAAATGGGCGATCGGGGTCAGTTTAAAGATGCTTTTGTCGATGGTCCTCTAGCCCTTGATGTTGCGATTGATAAAGAAAGTGCCGAAATAAAAAAAATAGGAGGTAATGTTGCAGGAGTTGCCGATTGTTTATTATTCCCAAATATTGAAGCGGGGAATATTTTTTATAAAACCAACACTAAACTGGGAAGTGCCGTTTTAGGAGCTATGGTGCTTGGAGCGCGCGTTCCTGCAGTACTCTCATCAAGAGGAGATAGTGTTGAAACAAAATTAATCAGTATCGGATTAGCAGCTTTACAAGCCTAATTCCAAAAAGATAAAAAATGAAGCTTAGCAACGGCATTCGAATAATTGCCATCAATCCAGGATCTACTTCAACTAAAATTGCAGTTTACGAAAATGAAACTCCAGTTTTGATTAAGAATATTACTCATACTCCTGAAGAGTTGGCTCCTTTTAATAAAATTACAGATCAGTTTGAATTCAGGAAGAATATTATCTGCAAAATTCTGAAAGATGCCGAAATCAGGCTTGATTTAGTACAGGCCGTTGTTGGTCGCGGAGGTTTAGTAAAACCAATAGAATCAGGCGTTTACTTAGTAAACGAAAGAATGAAAGAAGATCTGATAAACAGTCCATTTGGTGCAGAACATGCAAGCAATTTGGGAGGTCTCATTGCTGATAATTTGGCCAAATTGATGCCAAATGCTAAAGCTTATATTGCTAATCCCGTGGTTGTTGATGAATTTGAAAATATTGCTCGATACTCCGGTCATCCTCTTTTGCCACGTACTTCAATATTCCATGCATTAAATCAAAAAACAGTTGCACGTCAGCATGCTCGCTCTATAATGAAAAAATATGAAGACATTAACCTGATTGTAGTGCATTTGGGAGGAGGAATTACCGTTGGTGCTCATAAAAAAGGACGCGTTGTCGATGTTAATCAAGGACTTGATGGCGATGGCCCTTTTTCTCCAGAAAGAACTGGAAGTCTTCCAGTTGGGCCTCTAATTAAACTTTGTTTTGGTGGAAAATATACAGAATCCGAGATTTTGAAAATGAATAAAGGCGCCGGTGGTTTGATGGCATATTTCGGAACAAACAGTGCTTACGAAATTGAGCAAAGAGCCCAAAAAGGAGATATTGAAGCAAAGAATGTTTTTGCCGCAATGGCTTATCAGGTTTCAAAAGAAATTGGAGCTATGTATGCTGTATTGAGTGGTGATGCGGATGGAATTTTAATTACCGGCGGAGTTGCTCACAGCAAATGGTTTGTCAATGAAATTTCGCAAAGAGTTCATAAAATGGCTCCCGTACATATTTATCCTGGAGAAGATGAAATGCGAGCATTGGCCTTCAACGGCTTACGTGTTATCCGTGGAGAAACGATTGCTAAGGAATATGTTTAATGGGAAGAAGATATAGAAAGAATAAGGAATTACCAATTTTAGAGCAAGTTGAAATTGTCAGCTTTGCTGCCGAAGGAAAATCGTTAGCGAGAGTAGAAGATAAAGTTGTATTTGTGCCTTTAACCGTTCCTGGCGATATAGTTGATATTCAACTAACACGCTCACGTTCATCATTTTCAGAGGGAAAAGTTATCAAGTATCATAAAAAATCAGATTTGCGGATTGAACCGGAATGCCAACATTTTGGAAAATGTGGCGGTTGTAAGTGGCAAATGCTCGATTATAAAAAGCAACTCGAACTAAAGCAAAATCAGGTACTCGAAAATTTTCAGCATCTAGGTAATTTTGAATTTCCTACTCACTTCCCTATTCTCCCTTCAAAAAATATTTATTTCTATCGCAATAAACTCGAATTTACTTTCTCAAATCGAAAATGGCTGACTGAATATTCCAAAGAAATTGATTTCAACGATCTCAGCATGGATGGTCTTGGTTTTCATCTTCCTAAGATGTTTGATCGGATTTTGGATTTAGAAAATTGTCATTTGCAGAAAGAGCCTTCAAATGCCATTCGTATGAGTATTCGCAATTTTGCGATTGAAAACAAAATCAGCTTTTACAGTATAAGAAAACGCGAAGGTTATTTGAGAAATCTGATTATACGATCAGCTTCAAAAGGCGATTTAATGGTAATTTTAGTCGTTGGATACGATGATAAGCAAATTTTAGATGCTATTATGAAACATATAGCTGAGAATTTTCCTGAAATTACATCGCTTATGTATATCATAAACACCAACTTAAACGATACAACAAACGGAATGACTGCCGAACTTTTTAAAGGCAATCCGTTTATTATGGAGCAAATGGAAGATATCAAATTTAAAGTCGGGCCTTTATCATTCTATCAAACCAATTCGGAGCAGGCTTATGAAATGTATAAAATCGCAAGGGAATATGCTCAACTCACGGGAGAAGAAGTAGTTTATGATTTATATACTGGCACAGGAACCATAGCAAATTTTATTGCTCGAAATGCGAAAAAAGTGATTGGTATTGAATATGTTCCAGAAGCTATAGAAGATGCAATAGTCAATTCGGAGATCAATAAAATTGATAATACATCATTTTATGCCGGAGATATGGGAAAAGTTTTAACGCCAAAATTTGTAAAAGAAAACGGCAAAGCCGATGTAATAATAACCGATCCTCCAAGAGCAGGCATGCACGAAACGGTTGTTAATCAATTACTTGAAATGGAAGCAAAAAGAATTATATATATCAGTTGTAATCCTTCGACTCAAGCTAGAGATATCGATTTGTTAAAATCCAAATATACGGTTACAAAGGTGCAACCTCTAGATATGTTTCCACAAACTCATCATGTTGAGAATATTGTCTTATTGGACTTGATTTAGACTTTTTGTTGATTCTCAAACCAACGCATAACTTGAACATGTAGAATCGCCGGAGTTAAATCTCTTGCTTCAATATGCATTTTTGCTTTTTCGTAAAATGGTGACCGTTTTTTTATTTGTTCATTAATAAAAACACTGAGCTCTTCTTTGCTTAATTTTGCGATAAGCGGTCTAAGGTGCTGATTAGGCAATAAACGATTCACTAAAACATCGGAATCTGATTTTAAATATATGCACAATCCTTTTTCATTCATCAACGACATATTATCAAAGAAAACAGGCGTTCCTCCTCCCGTAGAAACTACGATATTCTCCATTTCAAATGTTTGATGAAGAGCAAGACGTTCAAACGATCTGAATGCATTTTCCCCTTTTTCGGCAAAAATATCGGAAACGCTTTGTTTTTGTTCTTCTTCAATCAAACTGTCCAAATCCAAAAACGAATATCCTAAACGAGCAGCAAGCTTTTTGCCCATACTGCTTTTGCCGGAACCCATATAACCTATTAAATAAATGCGCATTTCTTTTTATCTTGTGGAGCAAAAGTAAATAATTATTAGCGATTGAACGTTCCGGATTTGATAATTGAATGTTTTTTAGCAAATTATAATTATGTAAAATACATTTCTTATATTTGAAATGTTGAGGCAAAAAAAAGACTAAAAAGAGGCAATAAAAATGGAACGTAAAAAGCCAAATAAAGTACAACTTTTTCAGGAGCAAAAGGTGAGAACACACTGGGACGAAGAACAAGAAAAATGGTATTTTTCGGTTCAGGATGTTGTACAAATACTAACAGATAGTAATGATGTAAAACAATACATTAAAAGGATGCGAAGCCGCGATGCAGAGTTAAACTCCTACTGGGGTACAATTTGTACCCCCCTTGAAATGTTGGCTGCCGATGGCAAAATGCGAAAGATACAAGCTTCCGATACAGAGAGTTTGTTTCGTATTATTCAATCAATATCATCGCCCAAAGCAGAACCTTTTAAACGTTGGTTAGCAAAAGTTGGTGCCGAAAGAATAGATGAAACCGAAGATCCCGAATTGGCTTTCGACCGTGCAATGGAAACTTATCTTAAAAAAGGATATTCAAAAGAATGGGTTAATCAACGATTAAAAAGTATTGAGGTAAGAAAAGAACTTACTAACGAATGGCAAGAAAGAGGAATGAAAGAGGGACTGGAATATGCCATTTTAACCAATGAAATTACAAAAGCTTGGGCAGATAGAGATGTTAAGGCATATAAAAAACTAAAAGGCTTAAAAAAAGAAAACCTGAGAGATAATATGACAAATCTTGAACTGGTATTAAATATGTTGGCAGAGGCTTCTACCACAGAAATATCAAAAGAGAAAAAGCCGAAAGGCTTAGAAGAAAACAAAGATATTGCACGAAAAGGTGGTAATGCTGCTAAACAAGCGCGATTAGAAATTGAAAAACAAACAGGAAAATCGATAATATCAAATAAAAACGCTGAAAATATTTTAGAGAATCCTGATAATAAAGAAATCGAAAAAGAGTAAATAAAATGCACAATCCTCTTTCATTCATTATTTCCATATTATCGAAAAACACCGGCGTACCGCCTCCTGTTGAAACAATAACATCCTCAATTGTAAATGTTTGATGAAGACCAAGACGTTTAAACGATCTGAATGCATTTCCCCCTTTTTCGGCAAAAATATCGGAAA
>JAQIBR010000231.1 GCA_027858955.1 Bacteroidales bacterium | reverse complement strand
ATGTTATCAATCTCTTTCATCAATCTATCAGTTTCATATAATGCAACAATAATTTTCTGATAATGCAAAATATCATCAAAGTTTAGTGTTCTTTCTTTTCGGTCTTTTAACCATTTTTGTGCAGGCTGATAGCCTCCAATATAAAATTCCCATGCAGACAATGGAATATTCTCAAAATACTGTTCCGAGTTTATCCAAATTCTGCCAAGCCCATTTTCTTTATCGGTTATTTCCCAATCCTTTTTGCCAATTTTTGTTGTTATTGTATTATCACCATCAACAGGGTAGCCTGTGATATATTCTTCAACTTTTGGAGTTTCTAATAAGTGTATTTGCCTTATTTCTCCACCCAATTTTACTAATTGCCAAAAAGTATCTTGGTCATTTGGATAGGGTACTCTTGGGAAATCTGTTTTTAAAAACTCATTGTATTTTTCTCTGTAAATTCGTGAGTGCAAAACAGCATAGATGTAATCCAAAATATCAATTGGTGCAAAAGTATTTTTAGTTGATTCTTTTTCGTTGGTATAAGTTAAACTTAATTTGTCAGCAATTTGCTTTACAATTTCTTGATTTAGGTTTGATATTCGTTCTTTAGATTGCTGTATTGTTTGTTGGCCGTTGTCGTCAGGATAAATATAAAGTGGGGTAAAATAAGTGCCATTGATATCCATCGAAATTGCCGTAGGAATGGCTTTTGTAATTAGTGTATGATTCCAATTAACTTTAACAATTTTAGGCATATTTAAAACTAAATTACCCTCCACTACTTCACCGCCTACACTACGTCTTGTCCTATCAACAAAACTGTCATTATAATAAATAAAACGCTTATCAAAAGGCCTATAAATTAATTCTCTTACTTCATTGCTATTAAAAGTTTTTTCCTTTTCAATGACCGAATTAAGTTGCCAGTGTTTTGATTCTTTTATTCCATATTTTGTCTTAATAAAATCCAAATTTTCGCTAGCAAAAATATCATTAAAGCGATATATTAAATTATTTTTATTTATGTCTACAACTAAATCATCACGGTGCGTTTGAACGCCAATTGTTGATTTTATAAACAAGTCATTTAATGAAAATCCAGACAAATACTTTTCTTCAATTTCATAATCCTTAGTAACCATATAAAACATTGGAGACTTATTTGGTAAGTTTGTATAAGGGATTGAGTTAATAGTATTTTTCCAAAGAAATTGATATTTATTTTCCCTTTTTCCCCATAAATCATAATGAAAAACATTTCCTAATTCATTTTTTCTCTTTTCGCCCGTCTTTACGAGGATATTTATTGAGACCCCTTGCATAATGTCAAATACGTTCTCATCAGAAGTACCATCTGGAGATATTTCTTTTTTCTTACTATTCCCGTGTAAATCTAAAGTGTAAATTTTATCATAAGTTTTTAGTAGATTCCATCGCATACCCCTAAAAGTAGGATTATCTAAAAAACCATGAGGATTAATAAAAGCTAATACTCCACTACCATTTTTTTCAATATAATGCTGACCATAGCGTAAAAACTTCACGTAATCATCATTAATCCATTTGGGATTACGTTCTTTCAATTTTTCTTTACCACCAGGTTCTTTTTTATAATCTTCCATTAGATTCATTATCCAATCGCCTTTATTGGCACTTTCACCAGAATATGGAGGATTACCAATAACACACATTACAGGCGTATCGCGTTTTATATGGTTTGCTTCATTTGCCTCAGTGCTCAACCAATTAGAAAATAAAGTACCTGTATCTGGGTGGTATTCTTCGAGCGAGTTTGTTAGATAAATATTAAATCTTTGATTTTTAGTTGCTTTATAACCAGTGTCACGCAAAAGCATATCTAATTTCAAATGAGCCATTGAATAAGAAGCCATTAAAAGCTCAAAGCCATTAAGGCGTGGGATAAGGTGCTCGTCAACGTAGCCACTCCATGCACCTTGCATTGCTTTAAACCGCTTGCTATAAATAAACTTTACAACTTCTGCCAAAAACGTACCAGTTCCAGTTGCAGGGTCAAGAATTTGTACTTTGTGTACTTCTTTTTCCTGCATTTTCTTACTGCCTTGAATTGGAACTTTAATTTTTGTTTTAGCAGTATCAGCAAGTCCTTGTGGTAAATCAAATTCAGTCTTCAAAATATCATCAACGGCACGAACAATAAAATTCACAACTGGCTCAGGTGTATACCAAACCCCTCTTGCTTTGCGCAACTTCGGGTCGTATTCAGCCAAGAATGTTTCGTAAAAATGAATTATTGGGTCATGAGTTTGTGTTGTTTTCCCGAAATTTTTAAGCAATTGCTCTACATTGGTTGCTCTAAAAACATCTGCAAGGTTATCAACTGTACGCATAATCCTTTCGTCAATGTCTGGCCCAGCTATATAACCAAATAGTTTTCGTAAAAAAGGATTTGATTTTGG
>JAQIBR010000242.1 GCA_027858955.1 Bacteroidales bacterium | reverse complement strand
AAATTTTGGCAATTCGGTAGAAGTAAAAAGAAAGTATAAAGATTACAAACCAAAAATCAAGTAAACCCTGTAAATCCTGTAATCCAGTCCAATGAAACCTGTAAATCCTGTAATCCTGTTCAAAAAAAAACCTGTAAATCCTGTAATCCTGTCCAAAAAAACCTGTAAATCCTGAAATCCTGTCCAAAAAAAACCCTGTAAATCCTGAAATCCTATCCAAAAAAACCTGTCAGCACAATGAAAAATACCTATTATTTATTCAATCCCGGACGGTTATCACGAAAAGATAACACCCTTAAATTCACACCTGTTGGTGAGGATGGCAAAGAACAAAAACCACGTTATCTTCCTGTAGAACAAGTTGATCAGTTATTTTGTTTTGGATCAATTGATACAAATTCGGCAATGTATAATTTCTTAGGCAAAAACGAAATTGCCGTACATTTCTTCGATTATTACGAAAATTATACCGGCTCCTTTCTATCAAAAGATTATTTGCTTTCGGGCAAGATGCTGATTCTGCAAACCAAACATTTTATAAATAATTCCAAACGAATTGTAATTGCTCGTTCTTTTATCGACGGAGCAAGCTATAATATGCTGAAAAACCTAAAATACTATGATAATCGCGGCAAAGTTTTGACGACTATCATTGAAAATATTGAAGAGCTGAGATTGAAATTAATTAATGTTCAGAAAGTAGATGAATTAATGGGAATAGAAGGTAATATAAGAATGAACTATTACGAAGCTTTTAATCTGATTATCAATGATTTTATTATGGGAGGAAGAACAAAGCAACCACCAAAAAACCCTGTAAATGCATTGATATCTTTTGGCAATATGATGTGCTATTCACAAGTATTAAGAAGTCTGCATCAAACCCAATTGAACCCAACAATTAGTTTTTTACATTCTCCCGGTGAACGAAGATTTTCTTTAGCTTTGGATATTGCAGAAATTTTTAAACCCATTTTGGTTGACAGGGTTATTTTTAAAGTCTTAAATAAAAAGGAGATACAAGAAAAAGATTTCGATAATAAGTTAAACAAAATATACCTAAAAGAAAGTGGAAGAAAGAAATTTATCGAATCTTTTGAAAATCGACTAACAGAAACCATTATGCACCGAAGTTTAAAAAAGAAAGTAAGTTACAAGCATTTGATAAAGTTGGAGGCATACAAATTGCAAAAGCACTTACTTGGTATAGAAGATTATAAACCCCTAAAAATGTGGTGGTAATGTATGTAGTAGCAGTTTACGATATTGGAGAAAAACGAGTTGGAAAGATGCTGAAATTATGCAGGCAATATTTAAATTGGATACAAAACTCAGTATTTGAAGGAGAAATAACGGAGGTTCAATTAAAAACATTAGAAGCTAAAGCAAAATTAATCATGGACAGTGAATTCGACAGCTTGATTTTTTTTAAAAGTCGAAATGCTGTTTGGCTTGAAAAACAAGTAGTTGGAAAAGAAAAAAGCAAATTGGATAATTTTTTATAATTGTCGATATAGACTTGTTGGGATGAAAAACAAAAATAATATGCTTCTACTCTTTTATAAAGTTCATTGACATACTGAAAATCAAAATGATATAAAAATTGTCGATAGTCAGGGAATTTAATACAATTTAGGGTCGACAATAAAAAGAAGAAAAAAACAAGCTATTCGTATTAAAAAGTATGTGAAAATCAGTTATATTTGTCCTTGATGAGAACGGCTTTTAATCGCACCATATTGGAATTGAAATAAATAAGAATGATGTTGAAGTCAGGCAATAAGCCCAACTTTTAATCGCACCATATTGGAATTGAAATAGCAGAATAATTGCCCTTGATATTATGGTATTGTGGCTTTTAATCGCACCATATTGGAATTGAAATTAATAGGAGATGAGTGTTTCGAGGCCCGATATACCCACTTTTAATCGCACCATATTGGAATTGAAATGACGTTTAATGTCATACCTATAACCGATAATAAAAGCTTTTAATCGCACCATATTGGAATTGAAATCTGTCAATTTCTTTAGGAGCAGTATATCCTTTCATATCTTTTAATCGCACCATATTGGAATTGAAATTAGGAGCAGGAATAGCTATCGGATTGGGTAAGGACTTTTAATCGCACCATATTGGAATTGAAATTTATTAATACAGGGATTTGAGCGGCTTAACCAAAAACTTTTACTCGCACCATATTGGAATTGAAATAGAAGATTTAAGCGAGATAAAAGCAATGCTCCGTCTTTTAATCGCACCATATTGGAATTGAAATTACAGGACACATAACAGAATATGAAAAAAGACTATACTTTTAATCGCACCATATTGGAATTGAAATTTAGGAGCTGAAGGGACTTACCTTTATTCGGACGGTCTTTTAATCGCACCATATTGGAATTGAAATATAGCAGAATATTGTCCTCATTGCGACAATGGAGAACTTTTAATCGCACCATATTGGAATTGAAATCTGTTATTCGCATTACTGCCGAACAGAAAAACCTGCTTTTAATCGCACCATATTGGAATTGAAATGAAAGAAGCAAATGGGGTTGTATAACGATCAGATTGCACTTTTAATCTAGGATTAATGACCTTCTTTGTGAGGAAACGGTAGTTGTATAACGATCAGATTGCACTTTTAATCGCACCATATTGGTCCCGATTTAGTGATTCTAAGACTTTGGAAATAAATGAAATATCTTAACCTAATCTTTTTATTCAATTAATAATTCTCACAATCATATTCAATACAATAAAAACCAAAGCCAAAGAATTCACTTTATCGGGATTAATCGCACCATATTGGAATTTAAAAAGCATATTTTACATATAGTCAATACATTAGCTTATGTTGTAAAAAACATATAAAAATCGATAAATACTGAAATCTAAATTCTTGCAAGAATGAGCCCGCAATGAAAGATGAATTTTGTAAATTGTGCCTTTAAAATCATAAAAGCCATATTATGAAAAAACAGGAATTATTAGACGAAATTCTACAGATCATTCGCTCAGTTACAGACGATAAAAATAAATTGGAGCAGATTCATAAATTTTTAATAGATGAAGTGTATGTAGCACCGGAAGAAATTGAAATACCTGAAAAATATAGAAGTATTGTGTCCGAAATAGCTGAAAGCATAGATTGCGGTTTAATTTGTTATTTAAACCTTGAAACACTTGAAATAGAGAATATTCCTCAGCATTTGATTCTTGATCCGGATGAATATGAACTTATGACAGGAGAATCTTTCGAAAGTTTAGAGTTGAAGTACCCCAGTTGGGATAATTGTATCTCATTCGAACCTTTAGAGTCGCACGACTCATATAAAATAATGGAGGAATTTGCAGAGGCTCTTTCAGATAAAAAATTTCAGCCGAAATTATTTAATGCCCTAAATCGGAAGAAACCGTTTGCTAATTTTAAAGATTTGATCGATATTTCTCCATACCGTCAAAACTGGTTCGACTTTAAACAAAAATGGCTAGAAAATTTAGTAAAAGAGATGTTGTTGAGCCAATTAGATGAAATAAAGGAAGATAATATTGAAGAAATAAACGGTATATATAACGATGACGGCACAAAAGTAGATCCGCAAACAATACCTTTACCAGGATTATGTATTATTTGTAAAAAATATCTGACAGATGATTGGGAGGAGAATCTGCTTTGCCTGATGAATCGAAATGATCAACGAAATGATGATGAATTTAAATGCGGGGCTTTCGAAAATATTTGAACAATTTAGACAATTCTGGCAACAAACCTAATTAACAAAATATGAAGAACCTTTTATTTGCACTGGCTTCTGCCCTGCTTTTGAATGTTACAGTATTAGCTCAAACAAACTTGCTAACTATTGCAGAATCATCTGATTACACTAAAACTTCCACCCATCAAAATGTACTCGATTTTATGATCGAACTCGATCAAGATTCACCTTATTTGCGTATTGAAACAATTGGTAATACAACTGAAGGAAAACCAATTCCTATGTTGATTTTGGCTAATCCAATGTTAAATTCACCTGAAGATTTGATGAATGATGATAGATTAGTAATCTATATTCAAGCCAATATACACTCAGGCGAAGTTGAAGGAAAAGAAGCAAGTCAAGCTCTTGCCCGAGAATTAATAAAAAATCCAGATAGTGATTTTTTTAAAAATCTAATTATTCTTATCGTTCCAGATTTAAACGCTGATGGAAACGATAAAATGAGCGATCAAAATCGCACCAATCAAAATGGACCTAAATCGGTTGGTGTGAGACATAATGGACAGCAACTAGATATTAATCGAGATGCAATGAAACTGGAAACTCCTGAAATGCAAGCTGTTGTAAGTCAGGTTTATAATAGCTGGGATCCTGCAATTGTTGTTGATATGCATACAACTAACGGCTCTTATCATGTTGAACCTGTTACATTTACCTGGCAAATGAATCCCAACGGCGACAGAAATTTGATTAATTATATGCGTGATAAAATGATGCCTTTGGTTTCTGAAACATTACGCGAAAAATATAAAACCCTAAATTGTTTTTACGGCGAGTTTGTGGATCGCGGAGATCGCTCCAAAGGTTGGATTTCATATGCTTCGGAAACACGCTATATGACTAATTATGTCGGCGTTCGCAATAGACTTTCCATACTAAATGAAAACTATGTTTATGCCGATTATAAATCGAGAGTCATAGGCAGTTATAATCTCCTTTTATCTATTCTCGATTTTGCGGTTTTTAATAAAAATGAGATCAAAAATATTTTGGCAAATGCCGATCAGAAAAGTTTAAATAGAGGTTTGAATCTTGCAGTAGCGGATTCATTTGCCTTAAAATATAAGGGTCGTCCAACTCCAAATCCGGAAACCATAATGACTTATGAAGTAGAACCATATAAAGATGTTAATGGTAGAACCCGCTATAAGAAAACGGATAAGCAGGTGAATGTTACAATACCATATATTGCTGATTATTACGCAACTAAACAGATTGCATATCCTTTTGCATATATTTTAGATATAAACGATAAAAGAATTATAAGTCATCTTCAACTTCACGGAATTGAGATAAAACAATTAAATAATGATGTATTTTTAGAAGTTGAAAGCTATAAAATTAGCAATTTAAAACCTGCAGAACGCTTGAATCAAGGCCATTATTTGAATACTGTTAAAGGTGAATACGTTGTTGAAAGCAAAGAATTTAAATCAGGAACTTATTATATTCTCAGCAGTCAAAAATTAGGCAGTCTGGCTGCTTATCTCTTAGAAGCTGAATCGGACGATGGGTTATTAAAATGGAATTTTTTCGACAGATATATAGTTCCGCAATGGGGACGCAATTATTTTCCTTATCCTGTTTATCGCTTATTGCAGCAAACAGAATTATAAATTGAACTTATAACTTTGTTAATCTTTTCTATAAACTTGCTCAACACTATCAATTCGTTTGAGCTTATCCATCAGTAATTCAAGATGCTCTAAATCGTGTACAAAAACCTTTATTTGTCCACTAAATACTCCCCCACCAGATTGGAAGTTAGAGTCCATCATATTTATTCGTAACTCATTAGATATCACCTGAGTAACTTTGTTCAATAAGCCAACATTGTCTCTTCCCTTTATAATAACCGTAGTTTTGAAATTAAGATTTTGTTTTTGCGCTTTCCATTGAGCAGGCATAATCCGATAATGAAAACGACTTTTCATATTAGGAGCATTTTTACAGCTATTACGATGGATGGTAATACCTTTTGTTACTGTAACAAATCCAAAAATACGATCACCAGGTATAGGATTACAGCATTTGGCAAATTTATAATTGATATGGTCAATTTCATCCACAGAAAGAATATCCTGGCTCGATTTATCAAGTTGCTCATCCAATTGACCTTCAGTTAAGCCCTCATCATGAAGCAAGAGATGATTATCCTTTTCCACAGCTTGTGTTTCATTCTTAAGGATTTTCTTCAAATCAAGAGGATCGATCTTTTCTAGTGAAACATTTAGATACAGATCGTAAATTTGTTTAAACTTATAATGTTCGACTAATTTATCGATAGCCGTTTGGTTTAAATCCATTTTCCAATTCTTAAACCTTCTTTCCAGAATTTCCTTTCCGCGTTTTATTTCTTTAAGTCTTTCTTCATCAAGGGCTTTACGAATCTTTATTTTTGTTCTATTCGAAACAACAATTTTTAACCAATCGGAACTTGGCTTTTGATTTTTGGCGGTTATAATTTGTACTTGATCACCATTTTTCAATACATGCTTTATTGGAGCAATCTTTCCGTTAACCATTGCGTTAGCGCAATGAGATCCAATATCGGAATGAATATTAAAAGCAAAATCAAGAACTGTAGCTCCCCTACTCAATTTTTTCAAATCGCCTTGTGGGGTAAAAACAAAAATTTCATCAGAAAACGATTTTGTACCTTTTATATCAAACGAAGTGCTCATAACTCCATCCTCCTGTATCGCTTTACGAATCAAACTCAACCAATGATCAATTCCTTCTTCCCCTTTTCCTTCTTTGTATTTCCAGTGAGCTGCCATACCGTTTTCGGCCTCATCGTCCATTCGCGTTGAACGAATTTGCACCTCTATAATACGTTTGTTTTTATCCTGCACTGTAGCATGCAGCGATTCGTAACCCGAATTTTTAGGTATTGTTATCCAATCGCGTAAGCGATTTAAATCGGGCTCATATATATTAGTTACAACTGAATAAGCGTGCCAACAGTCGGCTTTTTCCATTTTAGGCTCACTCTGTAAAATAATTCGAATTGCCCATAAATCGTAAACTTGCTCAAGAGGGATGCCTTGATTTTTCATTTTTACATAAATGGAGTTTATCGATTTAACTCTGCTTTTAACCTGATAATTTAGCTTATGCTTATCGAGCTCTTCTTTAACAGGTTGTAAGAATTCTCTCACAATTTTACCTCTCTCATTTTCGCTTTCAATGAGCTTTTGCTTGATGCTAAAAAAAAATTCCGGTTCGCGATGTTGAAGAACTATATCTTCCAATTCGGATTTCATCTTATAAAAACCCAAACGGTGAGTAATAGGAATATAAACCGCAGCAATCAAATTTAATAATTGATTCCGTTCTATAACATCATCAATATGCTTGATATTTCTGAGTTTATAAACCTGAGCCGCAAGTTGTATTAAAACAGCTCGCATATCATTTGAAACTGAAAGAAGCAATTGCCTATGATAATCAGGTTGTTTAACAGCCTTTTCAGTATTCAGATTTTTTATTTTTGACCTTCCTTCTATAATTCGCCAAATCGATTCGCCAAAATTATCTACAATTGATTTTTTAGCAGGTAATTGCTCCAAACCACAAGCAAAAATAGCGCTTATTAAACTCGATGAAAATGTATTCAGTTCATTGGCCAAAATATCCAAAACACCTAGGACATAGTCTTTTCTACCATTAAGGTTTTCTTGCTCCCCAATAAATAAAAGCCAAGCTTTCTCTAATAGCAGAGCAGTATCTTCACCCTGTATATTTTGAATATAAGTTTTGTATTTTAAAATTTGCGAATCCAAAATTACCTATCCTATCTGCCGTAAAATTAATCGTCCTTTGCTGATTTTATGAACTTCACATTTCAGAAATTCAGGTTTAAAATCGGGTTTAAGCTGATTATCATTGGTAGGTTTTACTGATGCAATATTACCATCAGGATCTTTTACCATTAAAACTGGAATTTCTTCTTGAAACTTATCAAATTCACTGGAATGCTTTATAAATGCGACTTCAACTGTAGATCCTAGACTATGTCTTGGATGTTTTGGCTCGAAAAAAACTTTTCCCTTGCAATTAATTTTATCAATTCTAATTTCTGCTTTTTCGCCCAAAATAAATCCGTATTGCTCATAGGGTGCTTTTTCCATCAAATGACGGTTACCAAAGATATCCTCAATAATATAATATTCAATACCATCGGGCATATCAGTCGTTTTTACAAATAAAAACGGGTAATATCGATTTATCTCCAACTCTCCTTGTTTGTTATTTACAAATTCTGATGTTCCCATATCTTGTAAAAAAGGCTCTAACAAATTGAGTCTGCGATTTAAAGCCGGTTGGACATTGTAACTTCAATTTCTGCTATTGTTTTTGGAATAGGTTTTCCTAAAACACGATTTCCTGATTCTGTCACCAATATATCGTCCTCAATCCTTATTCCTCCAAAATCTTTATAAGTTTCGAGCAATTCGTAATTTATAAACTTAGAATTTTTATTTTCAGCTTTCCATTTATCGATTAAAGCAGGAATAAAATAACATCCAGGCTCAACTGTAAGAACGATTCCAGGCTTTAATTCTTTGCCTAATCTTAAGTATGCTGTACCAAAAGTTGTGGCACGCTTGGTATTTTCATCGTAGCCTACATAATTTTCGCCAAGACCTTCCATATCATGAACATCAATTCCCATTTGATGGCCAAGCCCATGAGGCATAAAAAGTGTATGAGCTTCTGCTTCAACCGCAGCAATCGTATCGCCTTTCATCAATCCTACTTTTTTAAGTCCATCAACCAAAACTCGAGCGGCAAGAAAATGGACATCTCTGTATTCAATTCCGGGCTTAATTGCCTCAATTGCTTTAACATTAGCATTTAAAACTGCTTGATAAATTCCTTTCTGGCGCTCATTAAATTTACCACCCACAGGAACAGTTCGTGTAATATCGCTAGAATAATGCATAGTAGTTTCAGCACCGGCATCTGTTACCATCATTCGACCAACTTCCAAAACATTACCATGCGCGTGATTGTGCAGAGTTTCTCCATGAACGCTTAATATGATAGGAAATGAAACTGGACCACCTTGAGCCAAACTTATTCCTTCAATAGTACCAGCAATTTCGCGCTCAACGCGCCCAGGATAAGCCATTCGCATAGCTGTAGTATGCATATCATAAGCAATATCAACAGCTTTTTCAATCTCTGCTATCTCGAATTCGTCTTTTATCTCCCGAAGAGTAACTATAGCTTTAATTAAATCTACTGAAATATAATCTTTTACTTCTTTATGATAAACACTCAGTAAATCAGCTAATTGAAGAATATGTTCGCCACGATAAGTTGGCAGTATATGAATTTTTCTTCCTTGTTTTTGAACATCAGCAACAAAGCTTGCCAAAGCAGCTAAATTTGCGGTATTCTCAACTCCGACTTGTTTTGCCTGATCAGAAATACTAGGTTGAGGACCCATCCAAATGATATCTTCAATATCAACATCATTTCCAAAAATATAGTCTTTATTATTATCTACATCCATTACACCTACTAAATTGTATAAGTCGATGCCAAAGAAATATAAAAAGTTACTGTCTTGACGAAAATGGTAAGTATTTGCCGGATAATTGTAAGAAGCTTCCTGATTACCTAGGATTAACAATATGCCTGAATCAATTTGGCTTTTAACTTTTTTTCTTCGGTTTGTATAAACGTGTGCTTGAAACATAATTATTGTATTTAGATTTTAGTGGTCAAATGTACAAAAAATATTAGGCTAGCCTTTCTATTTAAGGATTTTTAAAACAGCGTTTCGCGTTAAAACGTTAGGTGTCTTTCTAATTGGTTAATTATTATTTAAACTTAGGGCGTTTAAAGTGAAGGTTTCACTTAAAGTGAAGCTTTCACTATTTGCGGTGACATTGCAATTTTTCATTTCACCCAAAGTGAAGCTTCCCAATTATAATATATGAGAATTTTTTCAAACTCTAGTGAGGGCTTCACTTTGAGTGAAGCCCTCACTATGACCAATTTGAAAAAAACAATATTTATTGAACTTATGAAATTATTTATTTACCATAGTTAATCCGATTTCACTTCCTTTTTTAACCATAAACTCAAACGCATCATCAAAATTATTAGATACTTCTCCATCAAGAATCGCATTCCTGATTGCATCTTTAATAACGCCAACTTGTCGACTAGGCTGAATGCTAAATGTTTGCATAATAAGTTCACCACTAATTGGTGGTTGCCAATTCCGAATATTGTCTTTTTCTTCTATTTCGATAAGCTTTTGCCTAACCAACTTAAAGTTAGCTAAGAAACGCTTAACTTTTGTTTCATTTTTAGAAGTGATGTCAGCTTCGCACAAAGTCATTAAATCGTCAATATCGTCTCCCGCATCAAACAGTAAACGACGTATGGCACTATCAGATACAATTTCCTGTGATAAAACAATTGGTCGCAAATGCAATAAAACCATTTTCTGAACAAAGCGCATTTTTTCGTTCATAGGTAATTTAAGAGAACTGAATATTTTGGGAACCATTTTTGCTCCTTTAAATTCATGACCATGAAAAGTCCAGCCTTGACCTTCAAAAAAACTTTTGGTTGCAGGTTTAGCAATATCATGCAATAGAGCTGCCCAACGCAACCATAAATTGTTTGAATGGAGAGATAAATTATCTAGAACTTCTAGTGTATGATAAAAATTGTCTTTATGACCAATGCCATTACGCGTATCTACTCCCTTTAAATTGAGTAATTCAGGAAAAACGTAAGTTAGCAATCCTGATTTTTCAAGAAGATCAAAACCATTAGAAGGCTTAGGGCAAAGAATAATTTTATTCAACTCATCAAGAACTCTTTCTTTAGATACAATTTTAATACGTTTGGCATTCCTGCTTATTGCATCAAAAGATTTTTCTTCGATGTGAAAGCCTAGCTGAGCAGCAAAGCGAATAGCCCTCATCATCCTCAACGGATCGTCAGAATATGTAATATCAGGATCGAGTGGTGTCTGAATACATTTCGATTCAATATCTGACACGCCATTAAAAGGATCTAATAGTTGTCCGAAATTTTTTTTATTTAAGCTGAATGCTAATGCATTAATAGTAAAATCACGCCTTTTATGATCATCTTCAATACTTCCATCTTCCACAATTGGTTTGCGCGAATTTAAACGATAAGACTCTTTACGAGCACCTACAAATTCCACTTCCCAATTCTTTTCACCACGAAATTGAAACATTGCTGTTCCAAAATTCTTGAAAACTTTAACTTGAATAGATGGATCCAATTCTTTAGCAACTTTAGTTGCTACTTCTATCCCACTCCCTAAAACTACTATATCAATATCCTCCGATGGGCGTTTCAAAATACTATCTCTAACATAACCACCAACCACATAGGCTTCAACACCCATTTGATCAGCAACTATTGAAATTGTTTTAAAAATTTTATGATTAATAAAAGCCTTCAATGTAGTACAATTAAGAAAATTAACTGTTGCAAAAGTAAAAAATATTGTCGCGTTAATTGCTAAAACAGTGATTAATACCGATCAGTCAACTAAATGCCGCATATTTTCACTTCGTTCAATTTGCAGTTTTGTTGATCTATCGGCATTAATCCCGAATATTCGGGATAAATTCAAAATTTGCTATGCGGCATTTTGAACTACA
>JAQIBR010000196.1 GCA_027858955.1 Bacteroidales bacterium | reverse complement strand
GTTCGTTCCCGCTACCAAGTATTATATCTAGAGAGTCTTCAGGGATGATTATATCGACCCGCGCAATGGAGGTAGGATCAAATAAAAAGCCAGGCTCTGGGAATCTATTCTGAGCTTTTACAAGATTCATATTGAGGATAAGACATACAATAACAAGCCCTACCCTATTCCAACGATTAATTTTCATATGCAGCAAAGATACATTTTTATAAAAAGCACCTATAGACTATTTTAATCATCTCTATCATGGAAAAAAATAGCACAGTCTAATAATAAAGACACTCCAACTTAAATGCCTGATTTACAGAATGCTTCATCAAGACTATACTTCATTTAGATTAAAGATAGCAAGGGAAATATGACTGTTAGAAA
This sequence comes from Bacteroidales bacterium, assembly GCA_027858955.1. Taxonomy (GTDB): domain Bacteria; phylum Bacteroidota; class Bacteroidia; order Bacteroidales; family UBA12170; genus UBA12170. The sequence continues at coordinate 1,891 of JAQIBR010000196.1, read as the reverse complement.
AATAATCGTTGTTTTTTGTGGTTTTTTAATCATTTCTTTTGTGGAAATGAAAAATTCATCTATTTTTGCCACGCATTACAATAATGCAACGTTCTAAACTTTGGTCCGGTAGTTCAGTTGGTTAGAATGCCGGCCTGTCACGCCGGAGGTCGCGAGTTCGAGTCTCGTCCGGACCGCAAAGTTTAAAAACCCGAAAAGCAAAAAGCTTTTCGGGTTTTCTATTTTCTGACAGAACGTCAAGCTATAATTGAATCACAATTGACCCCATAGATTTCCTTCACTCCTGTTTTCGCCAAATGGGTCACCTGAACTAAAATTCGATATTGAATACTGAAAGTAATTCTTTTTGCTCTTTTGTATTAGCTACAACTATTTCAACTATTTTATTTGAAACTGGCAGTATTGTTTTAACCCCAAAAATTGATTTTAGTATATCTAAGGCTTTTTCAGGACTTAAGTCCGTATGCTTTTCAATGAGCTGTCTTTCAAGTTCTTTGTATAGTTTATAACTGCAAAATGATATTATCAAGTGGGATTCAATCCTATTTGCTTTTCGATGATAGATTGGACGAACCTTCAAATCTGTTTTAGATATTCTAAATGCCTTCTCTATCTGCCATAACTGCCTATACTGATCAATTACCTCCTGTGGATTTAAGGATGAATTGGTAATGTAGCCTTTCAATCCATCCCATTTACTGTCATTTGTAATTTTTTCTAAATCCAAACTTATGCTAGCGTTTCCTTCAATTTTTAGGAACTTGTTATACCCCCGATTATTTATATTGTCTTTAGTTAGCCTACCTGATCTTATCCGCTTTTCAAGTCTTGTAATTCCATTATCTCTATTGTGTACATCCTTCTTGAACCGTTTCTCAGAATAGCTCACAATTAGTTTTATCAGTTCTTCTTTATCAAATTCATGGATGGTATCATTTCCCCAGCTCTTGGAAAGAATTTGGCTTTTTAACTCTTTTGTTTCGCTTTTAATCCTAGCCCCCAGGATGAACTCATAACTATGATTTTGTAATTGTTCGATATTGTTTTTTGACAATAGTCCTGCATCAGCAACTACAACCAGTTTGCCGGGATTATATCTCTTCTTGAAGTGTTCTAACACAGGAATAAGCGTTTCTCCTTCATATTTATTTCCTTCAAACATCTCAAATGCCAAAGGATAACCTCCAGTGGTTACCAATAATCCAAGAACAATTTGAGGACAGTGTGGCTTTCCATCTTTACTAAATCCAAGTTTCCTTAACTCATCTTCTCTTGAAGCTTCAAAGTATAAAGTGCTTACATCATAAAAGACCGCAGATAAAACACCATCAAAAAGCTTTAAGGTATGCTGATAACTAATTAGTTGGAGTTGCTCTTTGTAACTTTGGTTGAGTTTGTCCAGGTAACGATAAACTGATGACATGGCATAATGCTCCTGGTAGTGACGTGACAAATACTCAATGGTTCTTAGCTTGCTACCAGGGTAAAGTAGCCTGGAGATTACTAAATGACGTAAAAGTTTATCTGGGATCTGATCAAATCCGATTTCATTAAAAATGTTAACCAATACAAGTTCTGTCCCTACAATACGGATTGTCTGGATGCTATCACGTATAAAACTTTTGTGCTGTTCATCCTGATCGTAACTAAACTCAATAACTCTTTGTTTGGAAAGTCTTTCTATCTCTTTCCTGGCTAAATTTTCAAGCCGGGAAATACCACTTTCTGTATGAGCAGCACCCATTGATTTAATAAGTACTTGTTTGCCATTTTGCTTCTCTAAAATGTAAACGCTTAGGCTCCCGGATATGTTTTTCTTCCTTCTAATGTACATAATTGGCTGACCAGAAACTGCAAATATACGATTGGGTCACCCAGATCAAAAATAATA
>JAQIBR010000195.1 GCA_027858955.1 Bacteroidales bacterium | reverse complement strand
TGATGCTCGCTTACTTTCTGATTTTCAATATCTTTCTTCTTGTCCTTTTCGTCTGTCAAGAGGTTTTTACCATTTCTCCAGCTATCGATATAAACGTTTAGACCAATATCTTCATACTTGGACAGAGCCCATGCCAGAAATGCGTAAAGCTGAAAATGATTTGATGTTAGCAGAAGCTAAATTAATGATTGGTGATAAGGCTGGTGCTATAGCTATTATTAATGCGGGTACTCGTATAAGTCGTGGTGGTTTAGCTCTTATTGCTAACGATGCTTCCATATCAAAAGTAGCCTCTGCAATCACATACGAACGTACAATTGAATTGTACTTATCTGGTTTTGGAATTCCTTTCTTTGATATGCGTCGAATGGATATGTTACAAATTGGCACTCCATTGCATTTCCCTATTCCCCAACAACAACTTGATATTATGCTGATGGAGAATTATACTTTTGGAGGTATTTTAAATGCCGACGGTATTGGTACATCCATTGGTGGATGGAATAGCAAAAAAAGGAATCAAGGTTAAAACTTGGGTCATTTTAATATCTCTAAATATATTTACGCGTTTTACGTAAAAAAATATTCTTTTCTTTTGACTTGAAACAAAAGAAACAAAAGTTCAAGACTGCAAATAAATTTCTTGTTTTCTACATTTCATTCCGTTGAAATAGAAGAACTCACATTCGTCCATCTTCGAGGACGAATTGCTTAAACAGCTTCTATTTTTAACCACTTCATTACATTTGAAAAACTACGAAATTTCTTTGAGGTCGAAGAGTGCTATCCAAATTTAAACCGGACTCTAAAAAACCAAGTGACCTAAGTTTTGTCGTTGATCCAAAAAAAGGCTCTACAACCAATAACATAAATGCTCCTTGGTTATTGGTGGCGAGCCGTCTTTTAGATTTATGAAAAATTACCGGGCACAAAAAAAGGCCGAAATGCGTTTCCACATCCAGCCTTCTATATATTCTTGTCTTTTAAACTAAAAAGGCATAAAAGTAATACCTACGTGTATTGGATACATTTGAGGGCCTTTATCAGCAATAAAAACCTTATTTAAGGAATAATAACCAAAGGCCTGAACCCATTTGTATCCAACTCTTAATTGAACCCCAAATCGGTAAACTTCCAATTGATTGATTTTTTTATCCTTTTCAATTGCTACATAGCCTAAATAGGTGCCATTATCATCCATAGCATCGCCTTTATAAAAAGTTTTGCTATCCATTAAAATTCCAAATTTGAAACCTAACCCAAACTTAACATCACCGCTAGTCTTTAAACGTAACTCTAATGGAATATCGAAATAGGTGAAATTCATTTTATTACGTGCAAACGTTATCCCTTCAGGAAGCGTTTCAAAAGAAACAACATCTGTTTCTATAGTCGGGTGTGTATTTGCAACATAGTGGCTAGAGGATAGAAACAAGTTCTCAGAAGAAATTCCTAATCCAGCAGCAACACTCAATCCTTTATCATTTAGATCGTGGTTGTACATTGCAAATACATTGACACCTTGATTTATTGTCCTGGAATCCACACCAAGGGGCATATCCAACCATAAAGATGTATACACATCGTAACCTAAAGATATGCGATTAACGGTGCTTTCGCTTACTGTTTGAGCGAAACTGCTGATGGAAAAAAGCCCTAGAGCAAATAAAAGTATTATCTTTTTCATTATTTTAATTTTCTATTTAGTGCATATAATGCACAAAGATGAACTAATTTTTATAATTAATACGGCTGCAAGAGCCTTAAATTGTGTTAAAAGTAGAACAAATAAAAGCTCAATGCTTTTGTTAACTGCAAAGATAGCGATTTTTGAATATTGATTGTTGCTTTTTTAATTTCAATCTTCGCAATATTGTTTGGAATTTTGTTTTTGCTAATTCACTCCATCACTCCATCATTCCATCTCTCCGTCTCTCCGTCTTAGCGTGATATCTTTTCTCGCAAAGCCGCAAAGCCGCAAAGTGCTAATTCACTCCCTCACTCCATCACCCCATCACTATAACCACTCAACCACTCAACCACTCAACCACTCAACCACTCCCAATTTCCACCTTCAACAATAATTATGCCTGATTGAATAAACAATATTATTACTTTTGCAAAAAAGAATAATCAGAATAGACATAATGAAGAGAATCGAGATTAAAACCTTGTTAAAAAATGCTGCAATTGGAGCAGAAGTAAATGTTAAAGGCTGGGTACGAACCAAGCGTGCAAGTAAAAATGTGGCATTTATTGCACTCAACGATGGATCTACAATACATAATATTCAGATAGTAGTTGATACGGCCTTGTCCGATGCCGAAAATCTTCCCAAAGTTACAACGGGTGCTGCCATCTCTGTTAACGGAGTGGTGGTAGCATCGCAAGGAAGCAATCAGAATATTGAAGTCGTTGCAAAAACACTGGAAGTTTTAGGCGAAGCACATCCTGACGAATATCCATTGCAGCCAAAAAAGCATTCACTCGAATTTTTACGCGAGATAGCACATTTGCGTTTTCGATCAAATACATTTGGTGCCATTACTCGTATTCGTCATTCCATGATATTTGCTGTTCATCAGTACTTTACGCAAAACGGATTTTTTAATATTCATACTCCAATCATAACAGGGTCTGATGCTGAAGGTGCCGGCGAAATGTTTCAAATAACAACACTCGATGTTAATAATATGCCTAAAACGGAAGACGGAAACATCGATTATTCAAAAGATTTCTTTGGAAAAGAAACTAACCTTACAGTTTCCGGCCAACTCGAAGTAGAGACAGCAATGCTGGGAATGTCGAAAGTTTATACTTTCGGGCCTACTTTCCGTGCTGAAAATTCTAACACCACTCGTCATTTAGCAGAATTTTGGATGATTGAACCAGAAGTTGCATTTAACGATATTGTCGATAATATGGATTTGGCTGAAGACTTTCTCAAATACCTTATTCAATATGCTCTCGACAACAATATGGATGATCTGTTATTCCTTAGTAATCGGCAGCTGGAAGAGGAAAAAGGAAAGCCGGAAGCACAACGCACTATGGAGCTGATTGAAAAGCTGAAATTTGTTTTGGAAAACGAATTTGCCCGAGTTACCTATACAGAAGCCATAGAAATACTTATAAATTCTAAGACCAACAAAAAGAAGAAGTTCCAATATATAATTGAAGAATGGGGCATTGATTTGCAATCGGAGCATGAGCGATATCTTGTTGAAAAGCATTTCCAAAAACCGGTTATCCTTGTCGATTATCCGGCAAGTATAAAAGCTTTCTATATGAAGCAAAGCGAAGACGGAAAAACGGTTAGAGCAATGGATGTTTTATTCCCGCAAATTGGAGAGATTATCGGCGGCTCACAGCGCGAAGAGAATTATGAAAAACTTAAAAGCAAAATAAATCAACTCGAAATTCCTGAAGAAGATTTGTGGTGGTATCTCGACACACGAAAATTTGGTTCAGTTATACATAGTGGATTTGGCTTAGGTTTTGAACGCTTGATGTTGTTTGTTACCGGCATGGGGAATATTCGCGATGTAATCCCTTTTCCTAGAACTCCGCAAAATGCAGAGTTTTAATTTGATACAGAATAGAACAGATTCAATTAGATTGATTCAAAAAAAAGCAGTAGTTTTAACCTTGAAACCTGCGATGAAAGAAAATTATGCAACAACTTAGACTGCAACAAAAACTATTACAAAAGCTTTCTCCACAGCAAATATTGCTGATGAAGCTGTTGCAGATTCCGTCTATAGGTTTGGATCAAAGAATAAAGCAGGAAATTGAAGAAAATCCTGCTTTGGAAGATGACACACCAGATAAGGACGAAGAGCCTTTGCCTGATAATGATGATACTAAAGATGATGACGATGAATATGATATAACCGATTATGTCGATGAAGACGATATTCCTGAATATAAAACACGATCGAATAATTATGCAGAAGACGATAAAAAAACCATACCTTTTGCTTCTGCTATTTCATTTCACGAATTGTTAATGGATCAAATAAGTCATCAGGGATTTACAGATAAACAAATCGAAATTGCTAAAATCATCATAGGAAATATTGATGATTCAGGTTATTTGGAGCGCGATTTAGAATCGATGGTAGATGATTTGGTTTTTACTAAAAACATTGACGTAACAAGCGAGGAAATTGAGACCGTTTTAAGTGTGGTTCACACTTTTGACCCAATCGGTGTAGGTGCACGAAACCTGCAGGAGTGTTTGCATATTCAACTGAGAAGAAAAGATACCGAAGATGAAAATGTTGCTTTGGCAATTCGAATTATCGATCGTTATTTTGATGCATTTACAAAAAAACATTACGATAAGATTATAAAGAAGGCTCAAATTGAAGAACATCAACTTAAAAGCGCTATTGATGAGATTTTAAAACTCAATCCAAAACCGGGTAATTCTTTAAGCGAAACAACCAAAATAAATCATTATATAATTCCAGATTTTGTAATTAGCAATAGCGAAAGCGAGTTGGAATTGACTCTAAATTCGCGGAATGCACCGGAACTTCGACTAAATAGAACTTACAAAGAAATGCTACAATCCTATTCTGCAAATCACAGCAAAAAAGACAAGGATGCCTTTCAGTTTGTTAAGCAAAAAGTTGATTCTGCTAAATGGTTTATCGATGCAATAAAACAAAGGCAACATACATTATATATAACCATGAAAGCTATCATGGATTATCAATATGCCTATTTTTTTAGCGGAGACGAAAGAGATTTGCGACCAATGATTTTAAAAGATATTGCCGATCATGTAAGCCTTGATATTTCAACAATTTCTAGAGTTGCAAATAGTAAATATGTTCAATCACCTTTTGGTACTATTTTATTAAAAAGTCTGTTTTCGGAAAGCTTAAAAACAGATAGCGGGGAAGATGTTTCCACTATCGAGGTCAAGAAAATCCTTTCGAATTGCATTGAAGCGGAAAATAAAACCAAGCCTGTTACTGATGAACAACTCACGGAAATTCTTAAAGAAAAAGGCTATGTTATTGCGCGACGTACAGTTGCAAAATATCGTGAACATCTTAACATTCCGGTAGCTCGTTTACGAAAAGAGCTTGCATAAGTTAACATGTAAAAATTTTCAACTAATGTTTTTCTTTATTTTCAAAAAACTATGGGTAAGCAAAATGAAACTGCTGATTCAATTATATTTTATCAGCGTTTATCAGCGTTTATCAGCGAAATCTGCGGGAACATTTTCATCAAGACGTATTTTTTCTTGCAGATAACTCAGAATCACTAAGAAGACTCTGAGTTTAACTCTGTTGAGGGCCGTTCACAAAGAAAAACGCTTAGCTCTTTACTTATTTTTTCATTTTCGAGTAAAAATCCATCATGACCAAAATTCGATTCTATCATAACAAGTTTTGAATTTGGAATTGATCGACGCATTAAATTCTGATCTTCAGGCCAAAACAAAATATCCGATTTAATGCCTAATATTAGTGTTTTTGCCTGAATTTGTTTTAATGCATATTCCACGCCACCACGTTTTCGCCCAACATTATGTGTATCTAACATATTTAAAAGTGTATAATACGAATATGCGTTGAAGCGTTTGGCTAATTTTTCGCCTTGATATCTTTGATAGGAATCCACTTTAAATTCATTCATTTTGTCAATTTCGATCTCCGATTGTGTTAATTCATATGCTTTGGCATTTCGGTAACTCAATAAAGCCATCGAGCGCGCAGCCTTCATCCCTTTCATTCCACCTTTTGGTGTATCTGAATAAAAACTTTCGTCAGCTTCTATAATCATACGTTGAGTAGTATTGTGAGCACGTCGCCAGGGCGAAGTTGCCGCACTGCTTGCAACCATAGCAAGATGCTCAATCATAGATGGTTGCATTATAGCCCATTCTATTGCTTGATATCCGCCAATAGATCCACCAATCAGTAAATGAATTTTTTCAATTTCTAAATGCTTCTGAATGTTTATATGATTTGTGGCTCGCCATTGTTTTTTTAACGAAAATAGAAATTATATTGACTATTTCAGTAAAAGATATGCTGAGTTCAACGAATAATTGAAATAATTCATCTGTGCCTTTAGGTACAGAATATTTATAGAAAAATGTAAGATAGCATTAATAAAGTGCCTTTAGGCCTGCCTGACGGCGAGGCAGGTACGAACCGAGTTTACGAGCTCGACGAAGTCAAATAATTAGAAACAATAATATATTGTCCCAAAGGGACAAAAGAATAGATTTGAATCGTTTTCTATAAATATTAAATCCCTAACGGGATTGTTTAACTAAGTATTTTATATCTTTGCAATAGGATAAAAAACTTGAAACTATGGAATTGTTTATAATGTTAGCCATTCCCGGCATCTGGTCGATAGCTCTAATTGTTATTGCTATACTTTTACTTTTTGGCGGCAAGAAAATACCAGAACTAATGAAGGGTTTTGGAAGTGGTATTAAAGAGTTCAAGAAAGGCATTTCCGATGAAGATAAAGATGAGTCTAAAACTGATAAAGAATAGAAGCGATTTTCACCTCTTTTTTTTATTTCAGAGTTAAAATGTACGCGTCAAATTCGGCTCTTTCCTGCACAGGTGTTAACTTTCTATAAGTATCTCTAAGATTTGTAAAAGGACCAATTACAACCTTGAAATAAGGATTACCTTGATATGCAAAATCTGGAATCCAGTAATAGCAAGCATCAAAGCCTTTTGATTTAAGATAATTAATTTTATTTAGAGCCTGTCTTTCTGTTTTTACAGCGTAACATGCAACAAAATATGCAGGCAAATTAAGGCTTTCTTTTGTGATACGCACCCCATTAGTATTCAGATTAGATTTTGATTCAGGATCTTTTACTACTTCAACTATTTCTTTCTCTTCTATGGCAGGTTCTTCAATTATTTCTTTCTTTACTGCGACAGGTTCTTCAATTATTTCTTTTTCTTCTGCAATTGGCTGTTCAATAGTTGTTATTGCTCTTTTGGTAGTATAAGGAGTAGTTGTTCTTTGCGCAGGTGTTTTTACTGCCTCTTTATTATTTTGTGGAACTGTTTCTTTCTTCTCAACTATTGGTTTTTCACTAGTAGAAATTGTAGTTGGTTTTTGTTCTTTAGTTTTTGTATCAACGTTATTTGTTTGTTGTGCTGTTTTTTCCTTTTTCGGAAATAGTATTGCCCAAAGAGATTTTGAAGGCTTTTGCTGTACTGTTTCTTTCTTTTCCGCCTTAACGGGTATTTCATCTGTAGTAGTTGGCGTAACTTGTTCCTGATCAGTAATTACCGGCTCTATATTTTTTTCTTCAACGATTGGTTTTGCTTCTGAAATTGTAGTTTTATTTGGAGTGGCATCTACGGATTTTTCAACACTCATTCCTTCAGGTTTTTTTACTACTCCTACAGCCCTATTATCAGATTTAGTGAAGAAAGTAAAATAAACAATCATTATTAAAGTTATTGATAATACAACCATCCCGAAAATACTCAAGAAATATTTTTTATTTATACTGATTTCAGGTTCAGATGCAGGAGCTTCAGATGATAGGTTTTTTTTGTTTTCATCACTCCAAATATCTTTTTTGGATTGTTTTAAAGGTGGAGGAACTGATACGTGGGGAGTTCCAGGTTCAGGCTTTTCTGGAAAAGGATCTCGTAAAACCCTGTCTTTTGGCACGCTGCTAGTCCTACTTAGCGGAATATTAATATCTGTTTCTGATTTTTTTTCAATTGGTTTATCAATGATAGGAGAATCAAACTTTTTTTCTTTAGTTGATTTGGGCTGCACAACTTCCTTTTTTTCTTTAATTGGTTGTTCAGTTGCAGCAATATCCTTTTTGTCATCCAAAGGTTTCATTGGCTTTTCAGCAGAAACAATTGGCGTTTTCTCGGTTTCGGTATCTACCTCTGTAGATCGCGATTTAATCCGTTCTAGTGCTTCTTCTATTATTTTTTTACTCTCAGAAACGGGTTTCTTATTCTCGTAATTCTCCTTTTGGCGAGTATAAAATTGCTTTTCCTTACCTTTATATTTTTCAAGAAAATAATCGATTTGTTTAACTCTTTCAGGATCATGAATAGAATACAAATCGGTTAAAAGTTTTTTATAATCTTCCATACTATAAAATTCTGTAATGCGATACTTATGTAACACTTACTGTTCAAAGATAAACTATTTTATAATTTTAGCAATAAACATGTAGCTATAATATTTTACGATTATGGAATTTTTATTATCAACAAGGCGTAATCTAATTAAATTGGGCTAAATACTTGATGGTTGTATATTTAAAATTTTAAATATCTTTGAATTAATTTTATAAGCAATGTGGTTGAAAGCGCTTATTTTATTTACAATATAGAAGAATACAATATAGAAGAAGAAGCATATTCTTATTTCTGATAAAGTTCATGATTCTCTTGTAATTTGCATCTTATTGGTCAATATATTTAAACAAATTACACCCGAGCAGCGATAATCTTATGTAGAAATTGGATAATTCTTCTTTTTTTGTGTTATTTTTGTCGCAGAATAGCATTGGTTAAAAAGTCGAAAATCAAAACAATAAGATAAAATGACTTAAGCGATTGACGTGTTTTTGATTAATTCGCTCAAGTCGGTCACAAAATTAAGGACTCTTAGAATTTTAAGAGTCTTTATCTGTTATTATTAAAATGAAGAAAGCATATTATGGCTGAAACTAAATATTTTACCGAAGAAGGATTGCAAAAGTTGCGAGCTGAAGTTGATGAATTAATTAGGATTCAACGACCGGCTATTTCAAAGCAAATTGCAGAAGCGCGCGATAAAGGAGATTTATCGGAAAATGCAGAATATGATGCTGCTAAGGAAGCGCAAGGGATGCTGGAAATGAAAATTTCAAAACTTCAGGAATTTATTCGAAATGCTCGTGTTATTGATGAGTCGAAAATGGATGTTTCAAAAGTTTTGATTCTATCAACTGTTAAAATCAAAAACTTGAAAAATGATGCTGTAATGACCTATACAATAGTTCCTGAAAACGAAGCGGATCTTAAACAAGGCAAATTATCAGTCAGCTCCCCGGTGGCAAAAGGATTATTAGGTAAAAAAGCCGGAGAAAAGACGGAAATAGAAATTCCTGCAGGAAAAATCACTTTTGAAATAATTGAAGTAACTCGTTAATAATTCGTATTATATGTCTAGTATATTTACAAGAATAGTTCAAGGCGAAATCCCATCGTATAAAATTGCCGAAGATGAAAAGTATTATGCTTTCTTAGATATTGATCCATTAGTAAAAGGACATACTTTAGTTATACCTAAAAATGAAATCGATTATCTCTTTGATATAAGTGATAAAGATTTGGCGGAAATGATGGTCTTTGCTAAAAAAGTAGCAAAAGCGATAGAGCAAGTTGTGCCATGTAAAAGGGTAGGAGTTGCAGTATTAGGATTGGAAGTACCACATGCTCACATTCATCTTATTCCGATTAATACTGTTTACGACATTGACTTTAAACAGCCGAAATTATCATTTACTAAAGATGAATATAGTGCCATAAGCGCAGAAATTTCATCTAAAATAAAAGATTAAATGAATCATCTTAGGTTTAATATTATCAGTAAAGGCCTTCTAAATTTAGTGATATTGTTTTTTTTTGCCGGACTTAACTCAATAGAGGCACAGGAAAAGCGAACTGAATTTATAATTCATACAAGTATGGGAGATATGAAAGGGGAACTTTTTAACGAAACACCTATGCATCGTGACAATTTCATAAAATTAGCGAAAGAAGGCTGGTTCGAAGATTCGTTTTTTCATCGTGTTATTAATAATTTTATGATTCAAGGGGGGCATAATGCCGACGGTAGGGAAGACGCTGGATATACTGTCCCTGCTGAATTTGTTCCCGAAATTTATGTGCATCATAAAGGAATGTTAGCAGCAGCTCGAGAAAGAGACAAAGTAAACCCCACTAAAGCAAGTTCGGCAGCACAGTTTTATATTGTACAAGGGAAAATATTATCCTTAGGCCAGGTAAAAAGTATTGAGGAAAAAATAAACACAGAACGTAAACAATTAGCAATAAAAAATTATATCATCTTTCCCAGCAATGAAAAATGGTTTTTTAAAATGGATGCCTTAATGAAAGCCAAGGATATGGAAGGAGTAAAATTAATGGAAAATAATATTTATAATGAGATGATTGAAAGGGGCGAAGCTCCAACTGAATTTCATTATACCGAAAAACAGATTGAAATATATACTACTATTGGCGGAACACCACATTTAGACGGTTCATATTCTGTTTATGGGAGAATAACAGATGGTTGGGAAGTATTGGATAAAATAGCAGCTACACCTGTTTTAGGTAGCAGTCCAATAGAAAAGGTGTTAATGAAAATAGAAATTTTAGATTAGGATCAAATGAAAGAAAAAGTACTGGCATATCTCGAAGAAATTAAGTCGACCACCTTTGACAAAATGGACGATTTGGAAGTTTTTCGAGTTAAATATATAGGAAAAAAAGGAATTATTCCAGCTTTGTTTGCTGATTTTAAATCGGTGGCAGCGGAAGATCGTAAAGAAATGGGCATTTTGCTGAACAATCTTAAAAATGCTGTTTTGTCAAAAATTGACGAAGCGAAAGAATTGCTTGAAAATCTTGTGCAGCATTTGGAATCAGGTATTGATTTGACCTTGCCCGTGAATCGTGATCTGGGTTCGCGTCACCCTCTTTCTTTAGTTCGAAATCAGATTATCGAAATTTTTTCTCGTATTGGTTTTACAGTTGAGGAAGGTCCTGAAATTGAAGATGATTGGCATAATTTTACTGCACTTAATTTTCCCGAAGAACATCCTGCACGCGATATGCAGGACACTTTTTTTATTGAAAAATCGCCCGATATAGCTTTACGTACACATACTTCATCTGTTCAGGTAAGAGTAATGGAAAACAATAAACCGCCTGTGCGAAGCATTTTTCCCGGCAGAGTTTTTCGAAACGAAGCAATTTCTGCTCGAGCGCATTGTATCTTTCATCAGGTTGAAGGTTTGTATATTGACGAGAATGTAAGTTTTGCCGATTTAAAGCAAACCCTAATGTATTTTGCCAAAGAAATGTTTGGCGAAAATACGGGAATTCGTTTGCGCCCATCATATTTCCCTTTTACGGAGCCTTCGGCTGAAATGGACATATCTTGTCATATTTGTGGCGGAGAAGGTTGTAATATATGTAAATATTCAGGTTGGGTTGAAATTTTAGGTTGCGGGATGGTCGATCCAAATGTTTTAGAAAATGCCGGTATTGATTCTGAAAAATATACAGGTTTTGCTTTTGGAATGGGAATAGAGAGAGTAACTATGCTTAAATACCAAATTAAAGATTTACGATTGTTTTTTGAAAACGATATTCGCTTTTTGAAACAATTTGAAAGTGTAATTTGATTTCGTTTTGAATGTATTTTTTCTTGATAAAAAACCAAACTTGATGTTTTACTCGTTTTTTAAGCGTTATTTTCAATTTTAATTGTGTGCTGTTTGTTAATTTTTGTTGCGTTTCAAATAGATTTCAATAAGTAGAAATTTCTTGACAATTCAATAAACGATTAATAATTAATAGTTTGTGATAATTATCGATTATCCTATTCAGGTATTCCACATCCGAAATATAAAATATGTTAAAAACTTGCATTGGGATAGAAAAAGTATTATTTTTACAAAGTCTAAATAAGGAAAGACATAACTTTTTTAAGTTGTAGTTTTTTTCATATTTTTTTATTTGGTTAAATGTGTTTATATGCTGAAGAAACCGTGTGCATCCCCTGCAGCGGTTTCTTTGTTTTTGGTATAATTTGAGACTGGATTCGGGGCGCGAAAGGATTCTGTGGAGCGGAAGGATTATTCGGGGCGCGTCTTTGAGACGCACTCCGAATGTTTAACACAAAAAAACTCATCTCCGAATGGATGAGGAGTTCAAGAGATTTTGATTACGGATATTAATCGAAAGCTAAAATAGATTTCTTAATTCTTTCTACATTCTGCAGAGAGTAAAAAAACTCCCCATCCGTCAGCTGACGGATGAGAAGTTTTAATAATTCAGAAATCAGATTTAGTCAAAAAACTTTATCGACTTTTCAATACGTTTTATTGCATCAGCCAATTGCTCTTCAGTAATAATCAAAGGAGGTGCAAAACGGATAATATGTCCATGGGTGGGTTTTGCTAAAACACCATTTTCGGCCATTTTAACACAAACGTCCCAGGCTTCTTTACCGTTTTTAGGTTTAATAATTATAGCGTTCAATAATCCTTTTCCACGAACTAATTCAATCATATCTGAATCAATATCGTCCAGAGCTTTTCTAAATATTTTTCCAAGACTCTCAGCACGCTCGGCTAGTTTCTCTTCTTTTACAACATCTAAAGCTGCCATAGCTACTTTTGCCGCTAATGGATTACCTCCAAAAGTAGAGCCGTGTTCGCCGGGCTTAATAACAAGCATAATATCATCATTTGCTAAAACAGCAGAAACAGGAAGGACTCCTCCAGAAAGAGCTTTCCCCAAGATTAAAATATCGGGTTTTACGCCTTCGTGGTCGCAAGCCAATAATTTTCCTGTACGAGCAATGCCCGTTTGAACTTCATCAGCAATAAAAAGCACGTTTTTAGCTTTACAGGCATCAAAAGCTTTTTTCAAATATCCTTCATCAGGAACATAAACACCTGCTTCTCCCTGAATTGGCTCAACTAGGAAAGCAGCCACATTTGGGTCTTCCAATTCTTTATTTAAAGCATCGAGATCGTTGTATGGAACAGTTATAAACCCTGGTGTATATGGTCCAAAGCCTTTGTACGCATCAGGATCGGTCGACATAGAAATAATAGTGATTGTTCTTCCGTGGAAATTATTGGCGCAAACAATTATTTTTGCTTGGTTTTCAGGTATGCCTTTTTTGTCATATCCCCATTTTCGCGCCAATTTTAAAGCTGTTTCATCAGCTTCAGCTCCAGTATTCATTGGCAAAATTTTATCATAGCCGAAATATTCTGACATATACTTTTCGTATTCTCCTAATACATCATTAAAAAATGCACGTGAAGTTAACGTAAGTACTTCAGCTTGATCTTTCAATGCTCCTATAATTCTAGGATGACAATGACCTTGATTAACAGCAGAATAAGCAGAGAGAAAATCGTAATATTCTTTTCCTTCTGCATCCCACACTTTTGCACCTAATCCTTTTGCAAGAACTATTGGCAATGGGTGGTAATTATGAGCACCGTACTTGTTTTCCAGCTCTATAGCTGTTTTTGATGAAATTTTAATAGCCATATTTTATTGATTTTTAAAATTTATTCTTGCCGGCAAAGGTAATGTTTCTTTAGGTAAATGGCCAAAGATTTAATTAATGAAGTGAACTGTTGTGGGCATAAATTTGTTATTTTTGGCACAAAATTGGCAATTCAAAATATATGATATCAACTAAATCCATTCTATATATAATTATTTTGACAGCTTTTGTATTTTTTGGCAAGATATGCTCTGCTCAGGAACTGCCATTTAAAGCTGAAGAAGAGCTTGGTTTTCTTGTTTATTATGATGCCCCATTACTTGGAAAAGTATATGCAGGTAAAGCATTTTTTGAGATTGATAAAACCGGGGAAAAGAAAGATGGCAAATCTGTTTTCCATGCTGTAGGACGAGGTAATTCTATTGGTACTGTAGATTTTTTCTATAAAGTACGCGATCGTTTCGAAAGCTGGTTCGATGAAAATGATCTTCGTTCATATCAATTTATACGTAGAACAAGCGAGGGCGGATATATAGTTGATGATGATGTTCAATTCGATTATAAAAAAGGGAAAGCAATTAGCCGTCAAGATGAAATAGACATAGGAGAAAGTGTTCAAGATTTAATTTCATCTTTTTATTTTGCACGAACTCTTGATATTTCATCCATTCCGATAGGAGGGAATTTTCCTCTTGATTTTTATCTTGATGATTCTGTTTACACATCGGTAATTTTTTATGAAGGAAAAGAAATTGTTGAAACTCGACTTGGGAAATTTCGAGCAATGAAATTTAAACCAATGGTAGTAGAAGGCGAAGTGTTTGATCATCCATACCCAATGTTTTTATGGGTTACCGATGATAAAAATCGCATCCCGATTTTAATTAAATCAGAAGTGATATTTGGCAGTATTAAAGCTGAGCTTTTCAAGTTTAAAAACCTTAAATATCCGCTTGATTCTAAGATTGAAAAGAAGAAAAAGAAATAATGTGATAATAAGTTAACGTGCTAATATTCACCCATTTTCACATCAATTCATTAATTAATCAAGAATTGCTTTAATCCCAGGTAGTTCTTTTCCTTCCATAAATTCGAGCATTGCACCACCACCAGTGGAAACATAGCTTACCTTATCGGCTAATTCGTATTTATTTATTGCAGCAACTGAATCTCCGCCGCCAATTAAACTATAAGCACCTTTGCTTGTTGCTCCCGCAACAGCCATTGCAATAGTTCGAGTTCCTTCAGCGAAATTTTCCATTTCGAAAACACCCATTGGCCCA
The DNA here is from genome assembly GCA_027858955.1 of Bacteroidales bacterium. Lineage (GTDB taxonomy): Bacteria > Bacteroidota > Bacteroidia > Bacteroidales > UBA12170 > UBA12170. The sequence continues at coordinate 32,937 of JAQIBR010000195.1, read as the reverse complement.
TTCCATAAAATAGTAGATGAATTGAGAATTACATCTTTAAAACTGCTGCAACTTTTTGATCCAATATCTAAGCCCATCCAGCCTTCCTCAATAGCAAAAGAAGCTACTTCTTTGCGGTTTGCATCATTGCTAAAGTTATCCGCAACAATGGTATCTAAAGGAATATGGATAGAAACACCTTTTTGTTTTGCTTTTGATAGAATATCGTTTGCCATATTCAATAAATCTGTTTCAACTAAAGAAGAACCAATCTCTCCTCCCATAGCTTTTATAAAAGTGAACATCATTCCTCCGCCTATAATAAGGTGGTCTACTTTCTGAAGTAAATTTTCGATTATACCAATTTTATCTGATACTTTGGCGCCACCTAAAATAGCTGTAAAAGGTTTTTTGGTATCAAGTAATACCTTATTTATGCTTGCAATTTCATTGGCCATAACATAGCCGAACACTTTTGTTGTTGGGAAAAACTTAGCAATTATAGTTGTAGATGCATGAGCTCTATGTGCTGTGCCAAAAGCATCATTAACATACACATCAGCTAAATTTGCTAATTTTTCTGCAAAAGTTTCATCGCCTTTAGTTTCTTCTTTATAAAAACGCAGGTTTTCTAAAAGTAAAACTTGACCTGATTGCAGGTTGTCGGCTAACAATTTTGCTTCATCACTAATACAATCGGGAGCAAACAACAATTTAGTGTTTAGCTTTTGATTTAGTGTTGGTAATAAATGTTTTAGCGAGAATTTATCTTCCGGGCCATTTTTTGGCCTTCCTAAATGCGACATTAAAATAACAGAGCCTCCATCAGCCAATATTTTTTTGATGGTTGGGATAGCAGCATTAATGCGAGTTTTGTCGGTTATCTCGAAATTATTGTTTAGCGGAACATTGAAGTCAACTCGAATGATGGCTTTTTTTCCATTGAAATTGATTTTGTCAATAGTTTTCATAATAAATAATTGGGGTTAAAATACGCTTCAAAGTTACGCAAAATTTATTTTTGAAAATAAGCAAAAAGAAGCCAAAACGCGCTATTCAGTGTAATTAATTAGATGAAATTGTTTGAAAAAAGACAAGCAGAGAATTTAAAGCGCCATTAAATAGGTATTGGCGAAGCAAAATTTAAAATCATTTTTTTTATTAAGAATATATTTTTTGTATTTTAGCCGCCGCTAAGAGGCAGAAGTCTATTGGAGAAAAAGGAGAGATGACCGAGTGGCTTAAGGTGCACGCCTGGAAAGCGTGTGTACGCCAAAAGTGTACCGAGGGTTCGAATCCCTCTTTCTCCGCAGATTTTTAAACTAAATGAAAATAAATTAAATTGAAGTTTTGTAAATAAATTGGATTATTATGAAAAAACTAATTGCTTTTTTAACATTGGCCGGAATATTATCTTTTGGTTTTACCAATATGGTTATTGCTCAAGAAGATGTTCAGGCACAAACTGAAGAAACTAACGATGTTGTAGCTGAAGCTGATTCTTTAGAAGCTGCTGTTGCAGATCAAGTTGCTACTTTAGAAGAAAATGTAGAGGTCGATAAAGGTTTCCACCAAATTTTGAAAGAACAGTTTATCGCTGGTAACGCTGGATTTATGGGTATTGTATTGTTGGCCCTGATTTTTGGTTTGGCTCTTTCAGTAGAAAGAATTATTTATCTAAATCTTTCTACAACTAACACAAAGAAATTATTAAACAAAGTTGAAACTGCTTTGCAAAACGGTGGTGTTGATGGTGCTAAAGAAGTATGTAAAGACACAAAAGGACCGGTTGCAAGTATTTTCTGGCAAGGGCTTCACAAATACGAAGATGGTTTAGACGTTGTTGAAAAGTCTATTGTTGCTTTTGGTGGCGTTTTGATGGGACGTTTAGAAAAAGGTCTTTCTTGGATAGCCTTATTTATCGCACTAGCTCCTATGCTTGGTTTCATGGGAACTGTAATTGGTATGATTGGTGCTTTCGCTGATATTGCTGCTGCTGGTAACATTTCTGCAACTGTTGTAGCTAGCGGTATTCAGGTAGCTCTTTTAACAACCGTATTTGGTTTGATTGTAGCTATTATCTTACAAGTTTTCTATAATTATTTAGTTGCTAAAATCGACTCTATCGTTAACGATATGGAAGATAGTACTATTGAATTCGTTGATATTCTTTCAAATTTTAAATCAGGTAAATAATAATTAATATGGATAATTTATTGAAAAACATATTTAAAGGTATATCAATTATCCTGATTGCTATTGCTACGATTTATCAGATAGTAATTTTTTATCAGGGAGGTTCACCTTCGGATACTGTTCTTGATGGGTATTTCTTGGTGGCTTATATTGCCTTTGGGATATCTGCCCTATGTGCTATTCTATTCCCTATAATTCAAGTAATTGCTAACCCAAAAGATGCTGTAAGATCACTAATAGTAGTTGCTTTTCTGGTAGCTCTTTGGTTTGTTGCTTATGCATTATCAGATAATTCATTTACTCCTGCTCAGTTGGAGAATATGGAAACTAATGAGCAAACATCTAGATTGGTAGGCGCAGGTTTGTTTTATACATACTTTATTTTTATAATGGCAATAGGGGCTACTATTTATGCCAGTATTTCCAGTATTTTTAAATAATAAAATTTAGAGACTATGGCGGCAAAAACACCCGAATTAAACGCTAGCTCGATGGCTGATATAGCCTTCTTGTTGTTAATCTTTTTCCTAGTTACAACAACTATGGATGTAGATACAGGTATTGGTCGTATCTTGCCTCCTCCACCTGACCCTTCAGTTAAACCACCGGATGCTAAGAAAAGGAATGTGATGAATGTTCTGGTAAATAAAAGCGACCGATTGTTAATCAATAATCGACCTGGCGATATTTCTACATTGAAAGATGATGTCAAAGAATTTATGACTCCACATTTCCCTGATAATCCTGATTTCCCTGAAGTAAAACTGGTAACAGATGAGATTATAGGCAATGATTATACTTCAGAAGGAATCATCTCTTTAAAAAATGATAGAGGTACTTCCTATGAGATGTATATTGCTGTTCAGGATAAATTGGCACAAGCTTTTGCTGAACTAAAGGATGAGTATTCTATGAAAAAGTTTGGAAGACTCTATGAGGACATTGATGAAGATCATAAAGATGCAGTTAATAAAATAATTCGATCGCGTGTATCTGAAGCGGAGCCTGAAGATATAGGTAGTAAATAATTAAAGAAGGAGGAAAAATGTCAAGATTCAAAAAAAAGGGAGGAAAAGAGACACCCGGTATATCAACGGCATCTTTGCCTGATATTATTTTCATGCTACTGTTCTTCTTTATGGTTACAACAGTAATGCGTGAAACTGAATTACTTGTTAAAGTGGCTTCGCCGAGTGCAAAAGAAGTTCAAAAACTTGAGAAAAAATCATTAGTAAGTTTTATATATGTAGGAGAACCAGTACAATCAAGGCTTGGAACCAATACACGTATTCAATTAAACGATGCTTTTGGTCATATTGATGCTATTCCTGAATTTATTGCTAAGGAACGTGAAGCCAGAGATGAGGCTGATCGTAAATATCTTACTACTTCCTTGAAAGTAGACCGTGGCACAAAAATGGGAATAGTAACTGATATTAAACAAAAACTACGTCGTGTAGGTGCGTTTAAAATCAACTACTCTGTTCAAAAGGAACATGAAGAAAAATAAATTCAATTTATTACTTAATATAGAAAGGCTATCCATCATTTGAAGGATAGTCTTTTTTTTGTCGAAAAGTTATAATACCGATTAGTCAACTAAATGCCGCATATTTTCACTTTGTTCAATTTGCAGTTTTGTTGATCTATCGCATTAATCCCGAATATTCGGGATAAATTCAAAATTTGCTATGCGGCATTTTGAACTACAATTGGTATAATATCAGAATTTAGGACATTATTATGGCGAAAAGATTATCCGCGTTGTTTAGCTTGTTTCAATCCTTCACGATAAAAGAATAGCAAACCTGCTATGCTTAATGAAGCGCTTAAAATTATCAATAATCCTGAAGATGAATCATTAGCATTAAGTTCTCCTAACTTAGGTGAAAAATCACTTGTGCCGCTAAAGAATACGTAAACAACAATAAATCCATTATTTAAAATATGTGCAATAATCGGAATCCATAAATTTCGCGACCAATAATAATAATATCCAAACAAAGCACCTAAAAGCATTCGAGGTATAAAGCCAAAAAATTGGAAATGCATTAAACTAAACAGAGCTGCGGCTACCCATATTCCAATATGAGCGTTTTTAGTTATTTTAATTAAAAGTGGTTGAATAGCTCCTCTTAAAAGTAATTCTTCACCCAAGCCGGCTAAAACGGCCATCATTAATAGGTTTACTAATAATGTTGACATGTTGTTCCCGTTTAAGAATAATTCTGTTAATCGAGTTGCCTCTATCTCCATTTGTCGCATCCAATTTTCGAGAGAAGCAAAAGCCTCGGGGAGATGAGCTTGATAGTTTACTTCCATTACCCAGTTTAAAACTGGAGAACTAACAATACTTATTACTAAAGCAATCCCAATCAAGCTAATTTTCGGGCTCTTATTCATTCCGAAATACGAAAGCGGACTCTTACTAACCAATACCGCAAAAAGCAAACTAGATACAAAAAACAAACCTAGTTGGCTTATAATTTGAAAATATTTAAGCAAAGCGATGTCTTGATCGGTCTCCGCTAGGTTCATTTGAGATAAAGCAGTAAAAATATTTCCATCAACAAATGGTACGGCAATGAGTATTCCTAGTGGTGTGATAATAAAAACAGAAGATACTAAGATTAATAAAAGAACAAAAAGCTGCTTGCCTGCTGAATTGTTTTCAAGGATGGGCATAATATTTTTTGGTAAAAATAGTTATTCTGCAACATCTATACATATCAAAATTTCACAAGTGTTATTAAATTCCCAATTTTTTAGTTTATGTGAACCTTTCCATGTAAATTTACGTATTAGAAACATTCTTAAAACTAGAAATATTTTTATTGTTTCTATTTATATGGTTGTAAAAATCACTTAATTAAATAGTTAATCTAAAAAAAATAAAAACAATTTCATTCTTAAAATGAGAATTTAAATAAAGAATCCATGGGTAATTTTAAAATATACGTAATAGAAGATGATAAAATACTTGCCAGAAGGATGTCGTATGAGTTGGAGTTAAATCCCGATTTTGAAGTTGAAGTATTTTACGATGGCGAAAGCTTTTTAAAACAGCTAAATATTGGAAGCCCCGATGCTATATCGCTCGATTACTTATTGCCTGACATGACAGGTTCTGAAATACTACATAAAATTAAAGAATTCAATGCAAATATTCCTGTACTTATTGTTTCAGGGCAAAAAGATGTTCTGACTGCCATTACCTTATTGAAAGAGGGCGCCTACGATTACCTCGTGAAAACGGACGATATGATTAAAAAGCTCAGAAACCTAATGTCGAACATTCGGGAAAAAGTGATGTTGGAACGTAAGGTAGACGTACTTGAAAAAGAAGTTGGAAAAAAATACCGTTTCAACAATTTGATTAAAGGTAAGAGCCTGCCTATATTGGAGGTTTTTGCATTAATGGAAAAAGCAGTTCGAAGTAATATAACCATTTCAATTGCAGGAGAAACTGGGACAGGAAAAGAATTAGTAGCCAAATCAATTCATTATAATTCATCGCGAAAAAAACAAGCATTTATTGCAATTAATGTTTCGGCTATTCCAAAAGACTTAATAGAAAGTGAACTTTTTGGATATGATAAAGGAGCTTTTACTGGCGCGAATCAGAATAAGAGCGGAAAATTTGAAGAAGCTCATAAAGGCACATTGTTTTTGGATGAGATTGGCGATATGGAAATCCATATGCAGACTAAACTTTTGCGCGTATTGCAAGATGGTGAGTATTCCAGGCTAGGAAGTAATAAACCCCAAAAAGTGGATTGCAGGATAATTATTGCAACTCATAGAAATCTTGCTCAAGAAGTTAAAAAAGGCCATTTTAGAGAAGACTTATATTACAGATTATTAGGGTTGCCGATTTTTTTGCCTCCTTTACGTAATCGCGGAACGGATGTAACACTACTTGCACAACATTTTATAAAACATTTTGCCACCGAAAACGACCTTCCTGTTAAAGAACTAAGTATTGGAGCAAACCAAAAGCTAAATGAATACCATTTCCCGGGAAATGTTCGTGAACTTCAGGCAATTATCGAATTGGCAATGGTGCTGTCTAATAATAATAGTATTGAAGCTGAGGATATCAATTTTAATTCGGTAGATGGTATGCACGATTTGTTTTTGAAAGAATTGTCGTTAAAAGAATATGACTTGCAAATAGTGAAGATTTTCCTTGAGAAATACCATAATGATATTCCAACTGTAGCTGATCGACTGGATATTGGTAAATCAACGATTTACAGAATACTTGCTGAAGAAAAAAAAACTCCTAAAGTAAAGGATTAATATTCTTTTATGTGGCCATCGATTGTAAAAAGATCACAGACATCTTTCAAGGGCTCAAGCAAAAGCCCTTTTATTCCAAGATTCCTGGCAGCTGAAATGTTTAATTCGTAATCGTCGATAAAAACTGTTTCTTCAGGATTTATTAGATTATCTTGAAGAACAAAATTAAAAATTTTTGCGTCCGGTTTTCGCATCCCTAATTGATGTGAAAAGTATAATTTTTCGAATAAATCAGTAAATAACTCATAACGACTTTGCATTTTTAGCTCAGCAATGTACTTACTGTAATGAATATGATTGGTATTGCTAAGCAAAAAAATTCGGTAGTTCTTTTTTACTTTAAGTAAAAGCTCAAGTCGTTCCTGTTTAAAACCAATCAAAAGAGCATTCCAAGCGTCGTCTATGCTTTTATCCAAAATATTTTCATTGAGATAATCTCTTAGGGCAGTTCTAAACTCAGATGGAGAAATTAAACCCATTTCAAAATTCTCGAATAAATGAGTTTGAATGGCATGCCCGTAAAGTTCTTCAAAATTATTAATTCCCAGAGCTTCAAAAGCATCTTTTGTTTTTTCATGGCTAATGTCGTAGATAACACCGCCAAAATCGAAAATGATGTTTTTTATCATAAGATTTTGAATTTCGAGAAAAGCAAGATATGTTCAATTTCAATATAAAACATTTGAAATCAGATAGGAATATACTGATAAGAAAACCAACATTTTAACAATATGCTTTAAGGTTTTGCAACTTATAGAAGCAATTAAAATTCTTCTTTAATCTGCTTAACCCAAGCACTAACTCTTTCTTCAGATAGTTCATCTTGTTGATCTTCGTCTAATGCCAGACCAACAAAATAATTGCCTTCAACAGCTTTTGAGTCAGTAAAATCGTAACCTTCGGTTGACCATTTTCCGATCAATTGGGCTCCAGTTTCAATAAAAGCACTATAGATAGTATCAAGTCCATCAACAAAATTAGAAGGCCATAATACCTGATCTCCTAATCCAAACAAGGCAACTTTTTTATTAGAAAAATCTTGTTTTTTCAAAGCTGTGAAAAATGTGTTCCAAGGGCTTTCATTTTTTGTTCCTTCCCATGTTTCAGCACCTGATGTTGATCCTCCAATGATAAATTTATCGTATTGAACCAGAGTGTCTTCGGTAACCTTATTCATAGGTAATATTTTAATATCGCCAAATTCTTTAGCAATCATTTTTGCTGAATTCTCAACATTGCCACCTTCTGGCCAGAAAATCAAAATGGTTTTATTCATAGGGTTGTTTTTAACGAAGTTTAAAAGGTAAAATTAGCACTTTTTTGCTAAATTAGCGAAAATATAATGCTTAGATATTAAAAGAATTTAAGCAGATATTTATTTTGTAATTCAAATTAGGAGAAAATAAAATATAATTAAGGTTTAAATGAGGTTTGCTAAAACCGTTTGGCCACCTATAACCTTATCTTTTAGTCTCACGATAATTTCTGTTTCAAGTGGTAGAAATAAATCAACGCGCGACCCAAATTTAATAAATCCAAACTCTTCAGTTTGATTCATTGTTTGCCGTACGCTTGCATAGCATACAATTCTTCTTGCCAATAGGCCTGCAATTTGTCGGATTAATATTTCCTGATCATTACGTAAACGAAGCCCAAGACTTGTGCGTTCATTTAAATTTGAAGATTTAGGGTGATAAGCTACCAAGTGTTTACCTTGGTGGTATTTATAATAAGTTATTAGCCCTGACGCTGGCATCCAGTTAACATGCACATTAGAAGGTGACATAAAAACAGAAACTTGAATACACTTTTGTTTGAGATATTCATCTTCGAAAACTTCCTCGATTGCAACTATTTCACCATCTGCAGAAGATAAAATAGAACCTTCAAGGGGTATATATTCTCTTTTAGGAACACGAAAAAAATATGCTATTCTATAATAAATAAATAGAGCGAATACTATAATTATTGCTTTTAACCATAGAATTGATGGTAAAACAAAAATTACCCCAACAGTTAGCCCGAAAAGCAAAATAAAAGCCACTATTAAAGTAGCAAAACCTTCTTTATGAAGTTTCATTGGCAATGTTTAAAATAAGTTGCGTTTTGCAGTTCATTTCTAATATCAATTGCTTGAAAAGAAAATCAATAGAATAACAATGTGTAATTTACTTTTTATCTACGCGAGCAAATATAGAATAAAAACGATAAACGGCAAAGTAAAATTAGCGGCATCAAAACGGTCTAGAACTCCGCCATGGCCAGGCATAATATTGCCGCTATCTTTAATATTTAAACTTCGTTTGAGCATCGATTCAACCAAATCGCCATAAATTGCTGTAGGTATAATGATAGCAGCAAGAATAAGCCAAGTTGTATGATCTAGCGTTTGTGTATAAGTTCCAAGAATCCAAGCAATGCCAAAAGCAGCAATTCCACCTCCTATGGTTCCTTCCCATGTTTTTTTTGGTGAAATTCGCTTAAACAGAGGAAGTTTGCCAAATGAACTTCCAAACAGATAGGCAAAAGTGTCATTACCCCAAATTAGAACAAAAATTCCGAAAAGTAACCAAGGTTCAAAATTTGGTTCCCCTCCAAATGGATACTGATGTACGAAATGGTATAGAGAAAATGGAATTGCTACATATATAGTTCCTAGCAACTGAAAAGCAATTTGTGTAAAAGGCCTATCATCTTTTTTATACAACTCAAAAATAAAGAGAAGAAAAACCATTGGAAAAATAGCCAAAATTGCAATTGCATCAATCCACGAAAAAGCCCATGCAGTTATAAGCGCATAAACAACAAGGCCAAAAATAATTCCGATATTATTTTTTCGAACTATTCCTGCTTTACTGTACAGACCGAAAAATTCCCGTAATCCAAGCCAAGTAAATATTAATAGTACAATGGATAAAGCCATTGGATGCCAGAAAATAGATCCAATTATAATAAAAACAAATACGGCACCTGAGAGTGTACGTGTTAAAAGAGTTTTGAACATAGGTTTTTATTCAATGATATCGTCCACAAAGAAAACATAAATTTCTTTAGGTCCGTGCATTCCCATTACTAAAGTTTTTTCAATATCAGCAGTTCTGCTAGCTCCGCTTATTTGAGTAATCATACTTGGAAGTTTTCCGTTGTATTTTTCGCGCATACTTATAAGTGCATCTTTAGTTTCTGGAACCAATTGCGAAGCGTAAGCTACAACTAAATGTTTTTCAGAAAAAAAATTAAGTATTCTACCTGATGGAAGACCAGACGAAACCATAACCGATCCAAAACGCGCAATTAAAAACTCACAAGTCGTGATAGAACTGTGAAGATTTTTAAAATTTTCAGGCTTATCAGTAAAATTTACTTCAATATCGCTAAGCATTGTTTTTAAGTCTGGTTCAATGCAAAACAAAGGTTGAACTTCTTCCGTAGACATAAAATTTTTCAATGTGGATTTTAAATCTTCTTCATCCTCACAATAGATAAATTTACCACCCAAATCGGTAAATTCTTGTGCAAAATTTAATGCTAAAGACTCATCCAGTTCACGGTAAATTTTCGATTCAAGATCAGCATTTGAATATTGATTAGGCGTCTTACTCAATAGAGAATTCCGGATACTTTTTAAAACTTTTTCGCGTGAAGTTATTTCATCCATAATTCAAAAGAATTGATTAGTCCTTTGTTTCTTGAGAAAATAGGTTGTCGTCTTTTTTTTCTGATTCTTCCTTTGGTGTTTTAGTTTCCGTCTTCAACTTTTTAGTCTCTTTCTTCGGCTTTTTAGCAACTTTCTTCGGTTTTTTAGTTTTTGAATTTCCGTTTTCTCTTTGTAAGCTTATATTTTCTTTTCCTTCATCCCAAGGACGTTCGCCAAATATAGCCACAAGATCTTCGCGGAAAATTACTTCTTTTTCCATTAATGCTTGAGCTAGCTGGCGTAAACCTGCTTCGTTTTCTTTTAGAATTTCAACAGCTTTGGCATATGCTTTTTCTGCCAATTTTTTCACTTCGTTGTCAATAGTTTCGGCCGTTTTATCGCTAAAAGGTTTATTGAATTGATATTCTTGCTGACCAGTAGAATCGTAATAGGAAATATTTCCGATCTTATCGTTTAGACCAAAATAAGCAACCATATTAAATGCTTGCCGTGTAACTTTTTCTAAATCATTTAAAGCACCTGTCGACACTTTATTATAGATTATTTTCTCTGCTGCTCTTCCGCCCAGCGTTGCAACCATTTCGTCGAACATTTGCTCAAAAGTGGTAATTTGTCTTTCTTCGGGCAAATACCAGGCTGCTCCAAGTGCTTTTCCTCGGGGAACAATAGTAACTTTTACTAAAGGATGAGCATGCTCGAGCAACCAACTTACTGATGCGTGTCCAGACTCATGATAAGCAATCACTTCTTTTTCGTGCTTTGAAATAATTTTATTTCGTTTTTCCAGTCCTCCAATTATACGGTCGATTGCATCATAAAAATCTTGTTTTCCTATTTTCTTTTTATTTTGTCGAGCAGCAATAAGAGCAGATTCGTTGCAAACATTTGCAATATCAGCACCTGAAAAACCGGGAGTTTGCTTTGACATCATAGTGGAATCTACTTCTTTATTTACAGTCAAGGGCTTCATATGTACATCGAAAATTGCTTTTCGTTCGGTCAAATCTGGAAGTTCAACATGTATCTGTCTATCGAATCGACCGGCACGTAATAGTGCAGTGTCTAGGACATCAGCCCTGTTAGTTGCAGCCAAAATAATTACGCCGGCATTGCTGCCAAAACCATCCATCTCCGTAAGAAGTTGATTTAAAGTGTTTTCGCGCTCATCATTACCGCCTGTCATAGCGTTTCTTCCGCGTGCACGTCCTATGGCATCAATCTCATCAATAAAAATAATACAGGGTGCTTTTTCCTTAGCTTGTTTAAACAAATCGCGAACTCGAGAAGCACCGACACCCACAAACATCTCTACAAAATCAGAACCTGAAAGCGAAAAGAAAGGTACTTTGGCTTCACCGGCAACGGCTTTAGCCAAAAGAGTTTTACCTGTTCCTGGAGGGCCTACAAGCAAAGCTCCTTTTGGAATTTTACCTCCGAGATCGGTATATTTTTTAGGACTTTTAAGGAAATCGACAATTTCCATCACTTCCACTTTTGCTTCTTGTAAGCCTGCGACATCTTTAAAATTAACACTTACGGCCGCTTCTTTATCGAATAATTGCGCTTTGGATTTCCCAATATTGAAAATTTGTCCGCCACCACCAGCTCCACCTTTGTTCATCATGCGCATTATAAAAAACCAAACACCAACAAGCAAGACAATAGGAAATATCCATCCAAAAATATCTTTTCCCCAATCTTGGCGAGTTTCATTAGTAATATATACAGGATCATCAATATTTTCCTGAGCTTCCTGAACGCGCTGTTCAAATGTTTCTATTGAGCCTATTTGATAATAAAAATCCGGGCTTGGGCCTGTAAAATTTGAGCTGGTAGATTTTTCAGAATCCCTTTTAGTATACTTATCTAGCCTGTCTTTTTTAATATAAATTTCTGCAATTTCTTTATTAACCAATGCGAGTTTTTCAACATCACCATTATATAACATGGTTTGTAATTGACCCCAATCTGTTTCTTTTGAAGTATCTGTGCCACCCATAAATTGTAAACCGATAAAAAGAACGGCTAAAGCACCATAGATCCAATAAAAGTTAAACTTCCCTTTTGGTTTCTGTGGATTAGTATTTATAGGAGATTTTTTATTCTCTTTATTTTTAGTTTTGTTTTCTTTTTCTGTCATTATGTCTGATTCCTTAATGATTTGTAGGCACTTAGTTATGTATCGTTTCTAATTTAGCATCGGCCCAAAGGCCTTCAATATTATAAAAGCGACGGGTAGATTCTTGAAAAATATGAACAACCACATCAACAAAATCTACCAAAATCCATTCTTTATTTTCCTTTCCTTCAGTAAAAGCAGGCTTTTCGCCCAATTGTTTAAATGCTTGTTCTGCCACACTATCTGCTATAGCATCTACCTGCGAAGTTGAGGTACCGTGGCAAATTATGAAATATTTACTTATGGAGTTTGGCATCTCTGAAAAGTCAATTTTAGTTATTTCTAATCCTTTTTTTTCAAGTATTCCAAATATCACAGTTTCTGCTAGTTTTTCTGCTGAAACAGTTTCTGTTTTTTTTCTCATTCAATAATTTGAGTTAATATTTATGCAAAAATAAGTAAAATAGGTATTTAGGTGTTATTTATTGACAGATACAAACAAATAAAAAGCCAAATTCTTCAAATCGGACGTTTTAACCGATATTTTTTTGAGAGTTTAACAATTAGGCAGCAATCTTAATGAACATCCATATCGGCTTTCATATAAATTAAATGTTGCAATGTTGTTAGAATTTCTCGCATATATTCGTTTACAGCTTTTTCACTACCAGGTAGAGTATAAATTAAGGCTGAGCCAATAGTTCCGGCAATGCCACCGCTTAGCAAAGCATTTGGTTTTAAACTGCCGTATTTCATACGGATATTTTCCATAATGCCGGGAATTTCATGGTCAAGAAGATGTTTAACGACAGATAAAGTTATATCGCGTGAGCCAATTCCTGTTCCACCAGTTGTGAAAACTAAATCGTATTGATTTTGAATTGCATCATCAATTTGAGCTTTTAATTCTTTACGATTATCAGGAATGATTTTCTTATCGATAGTTAATTCCCAGCCAATCTTTTCAAAAAAGACTTTAAGTTTTTCGGCTATAAATGCACCACTTTTATCTTCATAAATACCTTTGCTTGCACGATCGCTTAATGTAATCACTTTGGCACGAAATATCTTAGGGACATAGCTTAACTTATCTCCAGCTTGTAATGTTCCACCTTCAATAGTTCTCATAAAAATGCCCACACGAGGCATAACATAATGTCCAATTTCACGAAAAGATGAATGGAAAGGTTTCCCGACCTGAGTAACTTCTAAAACAACATTATTGCCTTCAAAGCGATCAAATGCTTTTACTTTAATCTCGCCTAAACTTTCAACCCTAATATTTTCTGCAAACTCACCGATTTCTGTTGTTCTACTTGAAGTAATTTTTCTAAAAGTTTCAATATGTGATTGATCAATCATGCTTACAGGACGGGAAGTATTTGCATGAACATCGCCCATTACACCACTTTTGTCGAGTTCAATTTTATCTGTGCTGTATTTTCGACCCCTTTCAGCAGCCAGACTTAGGGATATAATTTTTACTTCCATAATTATGATTTCAATTTTAGACTGCAAAAATAGGAAAATATGATTGATAATATTGGATTATGCGCTTTGATGAATATAAACCATTTTATCGCCAGTTTGTACTGTACCACCTTTTATTACACGTGCAAAAATCCCTTCCTTGGGCATAACGCAGGAGCCAATTTCTCTAAATATTGCACAATTATCGCCGTGGCATTTTTTGCCAATTTGGGTAATTTCTAGTTCGGTTTCTCCAATTATTAAGCGATCGCCGGGAAAGGTTTTGTATAATACAATACCTTCGGTTGTAATATTTTCGGCAAATTCGCCATAAGCAATATTACGTTTGGCTTCACGAGCAAATTTCTCGTTACTTTCTTTGGCCAACAGACTAACTTGTCTATGCCATTTTCCTGCATGAGCATCGTTAGCAACACCAGTAGCATTTAATACTATGCTTTCAACTGGCATTTTAATCGTCCCCTTTTTCTCTGAAATATTAACTGATACAACTTGCATTTTATTATTTTATTTGCGGCGCAAAAGTAAAAATATTATATGTAATTGTGTAAATATTTGAACGAATCACGTTTATTTTTAAATTAATTAACGTTAGAAAAATATACTGAGTTGTTTAATGTTTCAATCCAAAACTTTTTATTTTTTGGAATAATGGATTGAATGTTTTACTTTCGTTAAAACTTATTTTAGTGAAAATTACTATTAGTGATGCGTAAAAAGCTGTAGATCAATGGATTAAAAGCAAGGGTATTCGATACTTTAATGAGCTGACTAATATGGCCATTTTGACTGAAGAAGTTGGCGAAATGGCTAGAATCATTAGCCGCACATATGGTGAACAATCATTTAAAGAATCTGATAAAAAAGTAAATTTAGCAGATGAAATGGCAGATGTTCTTTTTGTTCTGATTTGTTTAGCAAATCAAACAGGTATCGATTTAACAGATGCCTTTCAAAAGAACATTGAAAAGAAGACAACTCGCGATAGCGAAAGACATAAAAACAATAATAAACTGAATTAAATCTAAAACTTAAAAAAATGAAAAAAGTTTCCAGCATGCTTGTCCTGATGCTATTTGTAGCATTTTCATTGAATGTTTTTGCCCAGAAAGAAAAGAAAGAACAAACAGAAGAAGTTAAAACCGGATGGAACGTTGGGGCTTTGCCCGTGGTTTCTTTCGATAGTGATATGGGATTTCAATATGGTGCCCTATCTAGTATCTATAATTATGGTGATGGAAGTCGTTATCCGGAATTTGACCATATGTTATACATCGAAGCTTCGAAATTCACCAAAGGGAGTGCGGTTTTTCGTTTTGCTTATGAAGGTGATCAACTAATAGAAGGTGTTCGACTCAATTTTGATTTAGGTTATTTGCCAGATGATGCTGCTGCATTTTATGGCTTTAATGGCTATGAGTCAGTTTATAATTTGGCTTGGGAAGATCAAGATGCTAATAATGGATACAAAAGCAGAATGATTTACAGACATCAACGTAATTTATTTCGTACATATGCTGATTTTGTAGGAGATTTGGGTATAGGTAAACTTCAATGGTCTGCAGGTATTGGTTATTATAATTTTGATATTGCTTCAGTTGATATTGAAAAATTTAATGATGGATTAGATACAGAGGACCCAGATTATTTGGAGAGTGTTCCAGGATTATACGAAAATTATCAAACCTGGGGATTAATTCCAGATAATCAGGCAGAAGGTGGCTCAATGGTTACTTTGAAAGCAGGATTAACTTATGACTCTCGAGATAACCGCGCAAATCCAAATAGCGGGATATGGACTGAAGCAGGCTTCTTTTATGCTCCTAATTTTTTGTCAAGTGATGATAATGAAGGTTTCGCAAAATTTTACATTACTCACCGACAGTATTTCACGGTAATTAAAAATCGTTTAACTTTTGCATATAGGGTAGGTTATCAAAACACTATTTTCGGCGAAACTCCATGGTATGCACAAAATATTATGGTTCAAACGGCTAATCGTTCAGCTTTTTCAGAAGGATTAGGTGGGAGCAAGAGTCTTAGGGGAGTGCTTCGTAATCGTGTTGTGGGCGATGGTTTTGCTTACGGAAATTTTGAAGCACGCTTGAAAGCAATCAAATTCAAGTTTATCAATCAAAATTTCTATATCGGAATTAATGGTTTTCTTGATTTAGGTCAAGCGGTTACTTTAATTTCGATTGAAGATAAGGTGACTCAAATTACTGACTCAGAATTTGTGAGTGCCGATTATTTTGATTTTGGAACTGAAAGCCTTCATATTGGTTATGGTGCAGGGTTGAAAATTGTTATGAATCAAAATTTTATAATAAGTGTTGACTATGGTATAGCAGCTTCTGAAGCTGACGGTAGTTCTGGAATGTATGTTGGTTTGAATTATTTATTCTAGAAATCAACTATTGAACTATTTAAAACCTGTTGGGCAAGTGTCTGGCAGGATTTTTATTAAACAGAATAAATCCAATCAGGATATTCTATCTTAACCAATGCTAATCCTTGAGCAGGAACTGACCAGCCTGCGTTGCTTCTATTTTTGCTCTCGATGATTTGTTTAAAATCTTCTAAATCTATTTTTTCACTACCCACTTCTAAAAGAGTACCAACAATAGCACGTACCATATTTCTTAAAAAACGATCTGCTTTAATCGTAAATATCCATACATCCTTTTCGTTTTGCCATTTAGCATGCATAATCTTACAATTATTAGTCTTCACATCTGTACCTGTTTTCGAAAAGCTAGTAAAGTCGATATAATTAAACAATAAGTCTGCCGCCTGATTCATTAAATCAAAATCAAGCTTAGGATAAGTCGAGCGATAAGTAAATTCCTGATCGAAAGGATACTTCTCCATACGCAAACGATATTCATAAGTCCTGCTTATGGCATTAAATCGACTATGAGCATCTTTGTTCACGTTAAAAATTCGAAAAATTGCAATGTCGTTATGTAAATATTGATTTAATTTATGTGTGAGTTGCTCTGAATTCATTTTAGAATTATCCAAATCTATATCGAAATGAGCAAAAAACTGACGAGCATGAACTCCTGTATCAGTTCTTCCGCAACCAATTATATCTACTTTCTGCCTAAGCAAAACTTCTAATGCATTTTGAAGTGTTTCTTGCACAGTATTCGCATTAGGTTGGATTTGCCATCCATGGAAGTTCCGGCCACTATAGGCCAATTCAATAAAATAACGACTAACCATTAACTTAAAATTATTCACCACAAAAATAACAGCTTTTTTATCGCTTACAAAAAAACTATTATTTACATCTGAAAACAACAGTATTAGGCGCAAAATAGGGCTAATTCATAATTTGTTGCGCAATTGAAGTTCACAAGCAATTGGGTCCAGGCCTATTAGAACGGCGTAAGCCCTCAACGAAGTTAATCGGCTTATCAAGAGTGTTTGTACTATGAACTAAAGCAAGTAGGCTTATCGGTGCAGAAGGAAAAACCAATGCCAATAGTTTATAAAGAAGTTAAACTTGACCATGGCTACAGAATTGATTTGTTAGTAGAAGAAAGAGTTGTAATAGAAATTAAAACTGTTGATGTACTCAATGATGTGCATACTGCACAAGTACTTACATATTTGAAATTGGGTAATTATAAACTTGGTTTACTTTTAAACTTTCATGTCTCTGTTCTTAAAAATGGAATAAAAAGATTGATAAATTGATTCCAGCGCATCAAATAACGAAAAAACCCAAAATATAAGCTCGGAACTTGTGTTTTTTTTATTTACTGTCTCTATTATTATATTTCTTGTATTTTCGTAATCTATAAACTTAAAATTTTAGTGTATGTTTAAGAAACTCAATTATGCCTTATTTGGCCTTTTGGCTATATTTTTACTTAACTCCTGTCGTGTTGAGAACCCTGAAATTACAACTAAGGAAATTAATGACCATATTAAATACCTTGCGTCAGAGTCATTAAAAGGACGCTATCCTGGAACGGAAGAAAGTAACACGGCGGCCAAATACCTTAAATACAATTTTGTTGAAGGAGGCCTGGAGCTTATTGGTGATAAAGGCTTTCAAAAATTCGAAGTAGTAACAGCCATCACCGCAGGTGAGGATAATTATTTGAAGTTTGGTGAAAATATCGGGACTTTAAATGTTGATTTTGCACCATTTGCTTATACCAAAAACACAAGTCTAGAAACTGAAGTTGTTTTTGTTGGCTATGGCTTTGTAATTGAAACAGACAGCCTTCAATGGGACGATTATGCGAATATCGATGTTGAAGGTAAATGGGCTCTAATATTAATGGGTGATCCAGAAACTGACGATATGAACAGCCCATTTGCTAAATATGCCGGAGAGCGTGATAAATTAATTACCGCCAAAGATAATGGAGCCTTGGGAGTGCTTTTTGTAAATGGCCCTGTATTTGATAAAAGCGATAAACTTATCGGCTTGAACTTTGACAAAACCCTTTCAAATGCAGGCATAGCAGTCATTAATATTAAAAGAGCTTTTGCAGACTTGATTTTGCAAGATGTTACTATCGAAGAACTGGAAAAAGAGATAAATGACGAGCATAACTCAGTTTCTTTTTTGAGTGGAAAAACACTTGAAGCTACTACCGATGTTAATCAGCTGAAAGTTGAAACAAAAAATATTGTTGCCTTTCTTGAAGGAAATGAACTCAAAGACGAGTTTATTGTTTTAGGAGCACATTGGGATCATCTTGGATTAGGCGGTCCTAATTCTGGCTCACGCGTACCTGATACAACAGCTGTACATTATGGTGCCGATGATAATGCTTCCGGTGTTGCCGGAATAATTGAGATTGCAGAAAAACTTTCTCAACAAAAAGATTTAAAAAGAAGCGTTTTGATTATTGCTTTTGGAGCTGAAGAAATGGGCCTTTTAGGATCATCTTATTTCACAAATAATCCTTTGTTTGAGCTAAATCAGTTAAAAGCGATGGTAAATTTAGATATGATCGGACGCTTAAAAGATGACAATAGTATTATGATTAGCGGAACGGGTACTTCAGCCAAAGGCGAAGCATTGCTTAGTTCTTTAAATGCAGATTCTATATTTGCAATCAGTATGCAGCCTGAGGGTTTTGGTGCTTCGGATCATGCATCTTTTTATGCCAAGGATATTCCTGTTTTCTTTTTGAGCTCAGGTGCTCATGATGACTATCATACTCCTTTTGATTCACCTGAAAGGATTAATTTAGAAGGAGCAAAATCTATCTCTGATTATACTTATGAACTGATGCTTAATTTGATTAGCCGTGAAGAAAACTTGACTTTTCAAGAGGCTGGCCCCAAGAAGAGAGCTAGTGGAAGTAGAAGGTTCAAAGTAACATTTGGTATTATGCCTAACTTTACTTCTACAGAAAATAATGGATTAGGAGTTGACGGAGTTAGCAAAGGTGGGCCTGCTGAAGCTGCCGGAATGAAAAAGGGCGATCGCATAGTTGCTATTAATGGATTACCTGTAACCAATATTTATGAGTATATGAGCCGTTTAAGCAAACTTGAAGCTGGTACTATGGTTACTGTTGATGTTATTCGCAATGAGGAGAAAGTAGTTCTGTTGTTAAACTTATAAATCACTCCAAAAAGAATATTCCACCACCGTCAAAAAAGGATCCATCATAGAGTGAGATTAATTCAATATTTTGTTTCTCGATAAACAATCTGAACTCTTTCCCCCAAGAATGAAAATCAGGATTCCCTAAAACAAACAGTTTTCCTGAATAAAAACCTGTAGCTCCGCCAATAAAACCATGCGGCATATTTGGTAAAAGGATTTCATTTGGCGAGAAATAACGGACATTTAGATTATGTTTTAGTAATGCATTTTCAATACCTTTATCAGAAGTAAAAAAATTTTGGAATGGAAGTGCCATTAAGCTGCATCGTGTATAAGCTTGTGGAAAATCGATAAATTCAAGTTCTTTATTTAGTTCAAGGATACGATTATCAGTATTCGTTTTCTTATGAAAAAGAAACTTTTCATTGATCACGCAATTATAAAAACTTGTTGCTGGAAATTTGAAACCAACCGGATTCTTGCCAATGCTATAATTAATGTCATTCTTCTCAAAAAGAGCGAAGTAATTCTCAGGTAAATTAGGAGCGCAAATTAATGTTTCAGGAGTTTGGCAAAGAAAGATATCTGGATGGCCAGATATGGCATCATATGTAATATTTTTTGTTGCAAATTCTATAATATTACCAAAATTGCGTAATCGTTCTTTGGCTATATCAGGAATCCGCTTATCAATAACAATCAGCATAGAAAGAATAATTGATCAATTTAAGGTCGATTTTTATTTTAACCGATTCAAATTTCTTTTCCAATAACTTTACATTTGAGCTTCCATACCCGATGGCGTGATTAAGCTCTTTAGATGCCACATAAATAATCAATGATTTGCTTTTGGTAAATTCGAGTTGTTCAAAAAAACGATCTCTCCATAATTCAGATAAAACTAATTCGCGAAAAGATTGATGATATGGCCCGGTAATTAAGGAATTATTATTAGTAAGTTCTTCTGAAGGATGCAGCCCAACACGAATAATATCCAAATTAGCATTTTCGAATATTCGGTAAATATCTTTAGTCCAAAGCACAGCTGCTTTTATACTTAGTGGTTCATAAAGCCCTTCTTTGAATAGCTCAGCAAGTTCAGTTCCTTTAATAACCAAAGTAGGGTAAATACGAACATCTTTGGGTTTTAATGCAACAATTTGATTGGCGGTTTTTAAACATTTTTCCATCGTATCACCAGGCAATCCAATCATAATCTGTAAGCCTAAGTCAAAGCCTGCCTGCCTTATCAATTCAGAGCTATCGATAATATCTTGAGCAGTATGGCCTCTTCCTGACTTAATCAATACATCATCGTCCATCGACTGAGCACCTAACTCTATCGTTTTAACAGAAAAGTCTTTCAAAAGCGAAAGATTTTCTTGTGAAATATAATCTGGGCGAGTTGATAAGCGTATAGATTGTACACTACCATTATCCACATATTTTTGAGCAATACTTAAAAATGCTCGTTGATCCGACTCAGGTATTCCGGTGAAATTTCCACCAAAAAAGCCAATTTCAATTCTTGCTTTTTCTTCAGGTAAAGTGCTTAAATACTTTTGAATAATTTCATCAACGCCTTCTATACTAGGAATTTCAATTGATCCTGAAATTTTGCGCTGATCACAAAAGACACATTGAAAAGGACAAGCTAGTTCCGGGATAAAAATAGGTATGGTAAAATGCTTTATCATAATAAAAAAATGTGATAAAATATGCTAAATTAAGGCAAGCGTTGTCTAAAACACTTTAAAAGTACAGAAAATTTAGGATATGGAAAAATTAGTAGAACAAATAAATTTTTTTTTGCGAAAAAATGAGATTATTACTGTATTTTTGATGTTAAATATTTCAGAAATAAGTATATGTAAGGTTTTACAAACAATTTATTTCTGATTTGTTTTAATAATGATAAATTAACGCTAAAACTTTATCACTAAATAAAAAAATATGTGTGGAATAGTTGGATATATTGGCCCCAAAAATGCTTATCCTATTTTAATAAAGGGATTAAAAAGATTAGAATATAGAGGTTACGATAGCGCCGGAATAGCTTTGTCTAATGGCGATATAAGATTATTTAAAAAACCGGGTCGGGTCAGCGATCTTGAAGAAAGTATTAATGGTAATGATATTTCCGGAAATATTGGAATAGGACATACTCGCTGGGCAACTCATGGGGAGCCAAATCAAGTAAATGCCCATCCTCATTATTCGCAAAACAAAACCTTGGCAATGATTCATAATGGTATCATTGAGAATTATTCGTCTCTGCGTGCAGAATTGATTTCACGTGGTCATGTTTTTTTGAGCGAAACTGATTCTGAAGTACTTATTCATCTGATTGAAGATATTCAGCAATCAGAAGGCTTAGGTTTAGTAGAAGCTGTTCGCGTTACTCTTAATCAGGTTATAGGTGCATATGCAATCGTAATATTGGCCAAAAGTGATAATGACACTTTAATTGCTGCTCGAAAAGGAAGCCCTTTGGTGATTGGAATTGGCGAAAACGAACATTTTATAGCATCAGATGCCACACCTATTATCGAATATACAAAACAAGTAGTTTATCTTAACGATGAAGAAATTGCCATTATTCCACGTAATGGTGATATGAAAATTATTACTATTTCCGATCAGAAAAAAACTCCTTATATTCAAAAATTAGAAATGAACCTGACTGCAATTGAAAAAGGCGGTTTTGAGCATTTTATGATGAAAGAAATTTTTGAGCAACCCCATTCTATCAGAGATAGTATGCGCGGTCGTTTACGAATTGAACATGAGAAAATTTCTCTGGGTGGTATTTCTGAATATGAAGGAAAAATGGCAGCCGCCAAACGAATTATTATGATTGCTTGTGGAACATCCTGGCATGCGGCACTTGTGGGAGAATATCTTTTTGAAGACATTGCTCGTATTCCAGTTGAAGTAGAATATGGCTCTGAATTTCGCTATCGGAATCCTATTATTAATGAAGATGATGTGGTTATTGCAATTTCTCAATCGGGAGAAACTGCCGATACTTTGGCAGCAATTAGATTGGCAAAGGCTAAAGGAGCAACCATTATTGGAATTTGCAACGTTGTAGGTTCAAGCATAACTCGCGAGACTCATGCAGGAAGTTATACTCATGCCGGCCCTGAAATAGGTGTTGCATCTACTAAAGCATTTACTGCTCAAGTAGCTGTTCTAACGCTGATGGCTTTACGTTTAGCTCAAATGAGGGGCACAATAGAACGTTCTCGTTTTCATTTTCTTTTACAAGAATTAGATCAAATTCCTTCCAAAGTAGAAGAAGCCCTTAAGGTAAATCATCAAGTGATTGAGATATCCAAAATGTTTCTCAATACACGTAATTTCTTGTATTTAGGCAGAGGATATAATTTTCCGGTAGCACTCGAAGGAGCTCTCAAACTAAAAGAGATATCTTATATTCATGCAGAAGGTTATCCTGCTGCTGAAATGAAACACGGCCCTATTGCACTTATTGATGAAAATATGCCTGTAGTTGTTATAGCCACAAATAAAGGGACTTATGATAAGGTTGTAAGTAATATTGAGGAGATACGCGCTAGAAAAGGTATTATTATCGCTATTGTTACAAAAGGCGATACAACGGTAAAACGACTGGCCGATTATATTATCGAGATTCCTGAAACAGAAGAAATGCTTGTGCCGCTGTTAGCGACTATTCCTTTGCAACTACTCGCGTATCATATTGCTGTTCAGAGAGGTTGCTCGGTGGATATGCCAAGAAACCTCGCTAAGAGTGTTACGGTGGAGTAACAAACGGTGACAATTATTCTTACCCCTACAAGAGTAAGATTAACGGTCACACAGGAACAACTCATTACCGTGGAGTAGTTTTTCAATTGAAAAGGCAATGCTATGTCGCTGATAATAAATCTATTAGGCAATAAGATAATTATAAAATAATACTTAGAAATTCTTTTAAGTCTAGGTGTTCAATGCCGTCTAAGTTTCCTCCGGCAACTTCATCCATACTTACAACTATTTTTCGATGATTATCTTTTATAGCCATCAAGTTACCAAACTCTCTTTTTCGGATTTTTTCATTGGAAAGTAAATAAGCACATTGGACATATATTTTAGTTCCATATTTTTCAGCAACAAAATCAATCTCTTTATCTCCTACGCTACCAACTGATATTTTGAAACCTTGAACCAGCAAATGTTTAAAGACTACATTTTCGATGAGTTTATTTATGTGCATAGCTTGATATCCTGTCCAAGCATTTCGCAAACCTAAATCTTCAAAAAAGTATTTTTCATTTATTTCAAAAATTCTTTTTCCCTGCAAATCGGAACGCGGAACTTTGATAAGATAGTAGGAGTCAAGAATATAAGAAATGTAATTTGAGATAACTGAAGGAGATATTTTTTGCCCTTGAGATTTCAAAAATTTGCTAATACTGGACGCAGAAAACAAACTGCCTGTATTGTCGACCATAAACCGAATCAAATTTTCGAGCATAGAAACACTTCTAATCTGATGTCGTTTTATAACATCTTTTAAAAGTACAGTTGCATTTATCGATTTCAGATAATCAAATACAATATCATCTTCAAGTGGCAAGTTTATTAAATTGGGTAATCCCCCAAACTTCAAATAAAGCTGTAAACTTTGGTTATCATTTGTTAAAGAATGAAATTCGAGAAATTCCGTATAGTTTAAACTATGTATTCTAATTTCTATATAGCGTCCACTAAGCCTATCCGCGAGTTCCCCTGTCAAAATATCTGCATTACTTCCTGAACACCAAATATCTGCTATTCCTTCATTTAATAAGCTGCGTAAACCTTTTTCGAACTCATCAATTTCCTGTATTTCATCAATAAATAAATAGGTACGCTTGTCTTTATCAATTTTTCGGTTCAGATAATCCATTAAATCTTTTGCCGACTTAATAAAATCAAATTCCATTAATTCCTTATCGATAAAAATGATTTGAGCTTCTGGATTTTCTTTAATAATTTCATCCATTAGCTGTAACATTATGTAACTTTTCCCAGTTCGTCTCTGACCAGTTAAAACTTTAATCAGATTTTTATCTAAAAAAGGAAGTGCTTTTTGCAAATAATAAGGTCTTGATATATACTTTTTTTTATGAGCTTCCATAGTAAAATAGATTAAGTATACTTAATTAATATTGCAAATATACTAAATAAATCAAGTATACTTAATAAACTCGACTAAAAAAACATTGAAGAAAGCTATTGATTTTTTAGATGTTCTTTATAAAGACTAATACCGATTAGTCAACTAAATGCCGCATATTTTCACTTCGTTCAATTAGCGGTTTAGTTGATCTATCGGCATTAATCCCGAAGATTCGGGATATATTCAAAATTTGCTATGCGGCATTTTGAAGTACAATTGGTATAATTTCTTTTGAAGATTTGCTTTACCATAAATATCAACTATTTGATATTGTATCGCTACAATTTTCAATTAGCATTAAAAATGAGGGCAAATAAATGTAAATAAAAGACATTAGTACTTTCAGTCTGGTAAAATTTTTAAAGTCATCTTTCCTTCATTCTCCTGAAAACGCTGTAATTGCCCACAAAAACTATTAATAATACCTGTTTTTTGTTGCGATAAAAAAGAATCTTATCCACATTTACTAGTTATTAAATAATCAAAATTTCAAATTTAGCACACTCTAAAATCTGCTATCTTTATCTCAAACCCAATACCAATAACAATTCATGTGCCATCACAAATGAAAACATTATGAAAACCTATTTTCGATTACTGATTCTTATATTATTTTTTGTTTCCTGTGTTAATAAAACAACGCAATTCGAATTGACCACTCAAGTAAATCCAGCAGAAGGGGGGACGGTTTCACCTTCCTCTGGACTATATTACGATGGCGAAACAATTGCGTTATTAGCAATTCCTGCATCAGGGTATGTTTTAAAAGAATGGTCGGGAGGGCTTTATGGAGCTAGTAATCCATCAGCACTTACTATGAGCTCCAATAATAAGATCATAGTTACTTTTGAGAAGCTGGATGATGATAGCGATGGTGTGCCGAATGATATAGACCTATGTTTAGATACTCCACTTGGAGAAACTGTAGATAGCAACGGTTGTTCAATTAATCAATTAGATGATGATGGCGATGGAGTAATAAATGGAAATGATGTTTGTCCAAATACACCTGCTGGAATAGCAGTAGATATTAATGGTTGCTCAAGTAGTCAGTTAGATGATGATAAAGATGGTGTCCCTAATGATGTTGATTTATGTTTAAATACCCCTTTGAGAGAAGTCGTAGATAGTGATGGGTGTTCTGATTCTGAGAAAGATGATGATGGTGATGATATAATGAACGATATGGATTTATGTTCAAATACACCTATCGGAGCAACAGTTGATAGTACTGGTTGTACGGAATCTCAGAAAGATGATGATGGCGATGGTGTACCCAATGATATAGACCAATGTTTAAATACACCTCTAAGGGTTACTGTTGATGCTTTTGGCTGTTCAGATTCTGAAAAAGATGATGATGCTGATGGTGTGATGAATAATGTAGATATATGTCCTGGAACGACTGCTGGATTAGCTGTAGATGTAAATGGTTGTGCAGAATCCCAAAAAGATGATGATGAAGATGGTGTTCCTGATGATATCGACCAATGTTTAAATACACCATTAAGATTGGCTGTTGATGCTAATGGTTGTGCAGATTCTCAAAAAGATGATGATGGCGATGGTGTGATGAATGATCTTGATTTATGCCCAAATACCCCGTCTGGATCAACCGTGAATAGCAACGGTTGTACCAACAACCAGTTAGACGATGATGGTGATGGAGTACTAAATGGAAGTGATTTATGTTCAAATACACCATCTGGAGAAATTGTAAATGCTAATGGTTGTTCTGATAGTCAATTAGATGATGATAGCGATGGAGTGATGAACGATGTTGATCTATGTCCCGCTACACCTGCTGGAGTAACTGTAGATGTTAACGGTTGTTCAGTTGCTCAAAATGATGTAGATAGTGATGGAGTACTAAATGTAAATGATTTATGCCCAAATACACCTATCGGAGAAACTGTTGATAGTTATGGTTGTTCAGCAAGTCAATTAGATCATGATATCGACGGCGTGATGAACGATGTTGATATATGTCCAAATACACCTACTGGTGAAATCGTTGATGCAAATGGTTGTTCAGCAAGTCAATTAGACGATGATGGTGATGGTGTGATTAACGATGATGATATTTGTCCAAATACTCCTACTGGAGAAGTTGTTGATGCTGACGGTTGTTCAGCAAGTCAACTTGATGAAGATGGTGATAGTGTGATGAATGATATGGATTTATGTTCCGGAACTCCTACAGGAGAAACTGTAGATGTTAACGGTTGTTCAACAAGTCAATTAGACGATGATAATGATGGTGTGATGAATGATGCGGATTTATGTCCAAATACTCCTGCCGGAGTAATTGTAGGTATTGATGGTTGCTCTAATACTCAGGTGTTAGACGATGACTCTGATGGAGTTATAAATGCACTGGATGTATGTCCTAATACTCCTTCTGGAGAAGAAGTAGATAGTGACGGTTGTTCTGATAGCGACTTCTTGGACGCTGACTCTGATGGAGTTATAAATGGGCAGGATGATTGTTCAGGTACTCCTTCTGGAGTAAGTGTGAATGCAGATGGATGTCAAATAACTTACGTACCTGATGATAATTTTGAATATGCACTAATTAATTTAGGCCATGATGATGTTTTAGATGATTACGTTTTGACTAGTAACATTAATGCTGTTACCACCTTAGATGTATCTGGCAAACTGATTTTGAGTTTAACCGGAATCGAAGACTTCGTTAGTTTGACTCTATTAAATTGTGATGACAATGAACTTGACAGTCTAGATGTTAGTAATAATACTAAGTTAATTGATCTCTCCTGTAAAGAAAATCAACTTGCCAGTTTAGATGTAAGTAATAATACACTATTAACCGACTTGTCTTGTAAAGACAATCTAATTACTAGTTTGGATGTTAGTGCTAATACATTATTAACAAATTTATACTGTAAAAATAATCTCCTCACAAGTTTAGATGTTGGTGCCAATACAGCTTTAATTCTTTTATCTTGTTTTGAAAATCAATTAACAAGTTTAGATGTAAGTTCTAATGTATTATTAACTTCATTAGATTGTACTGATAATAATCTCACATGTATTCTAGTTAATTCAACACAACTTGGCAGTATACCTGTTGGTTGGGATAAAGATTCATCTGCAAATTGGGCGACAATTTGTCCTTAAAAAAATACAAACTACAGCGGTAAGTAGCATTAAGTAATGTTATTTACCGCTGTAAAATATCAAAAACCTTTTTTTGTAATTATTTCTATTATCCATTGTGATATAAGAAAGATGCCTTGATTTATTCGTAATTTGTATCAATAAAAATGTGAAAATATCGGCACTATACGGCTGAGTTTAGTATTTTAGCATCGCTAAACTCAAGCCAATAAATATGAAGAACAGAGCCCTGGATAACCATCGTGATATTTTAGACATTATTCAAAACTGTAATGTTTGTTATGTTTCGATGGTAGATAAAGAAAATAAACCTTACGTAATCCCAATGAATTTCGGTTTTGCTGATAACACTATTTTGTTGCACGGAGCAAAACAAGGAAAAAAAATCGATGTTCTTAAAAACAATCCAAATGTTTGTATTGTTTTTAGTACCGATCATCAACTACATTGGCAAAATGAAGAAGTTGCTTGTAGTTGGAGCATGAAATACCGCTCTGTTATAGCCAATGGAAAAGTTGAGTTTATTGATAATATTGGTGAAAAAGAAGAATTGTTTCATCAGTTTATGAAAAGCTATTCATCTAAAGATTTCAAATTCAGTAAACCATCACTTGAAGAAGTGCAGCTTATGAAAGTGCCTGTTGATAAGATTGAAGGACGAGCATATGGTTTTTAAAAAGACACTTTAATAAATACATTAAATTATGGAAAATATTTTGGTAATTGGTGCAGCCGGACAAATTGGATCAGAACTTGTTATTGAACTACGTAAGCGATTTGGTGGACCACAAGTTTTTGCTACTGACATTAAGCAAGCATCAGAAGATGTTGTTATTGGTGGGCCGTTTGAGATTCTTGATGTTTTAGATAGCAATAGGCTTATACATTTTGTAATTCGTCATAAAATCACTCAGATATATCATTTAGCGGCAGTTTTGTCGGGCAATGCAGAGAAAATTCCTTTACAAGCTTGGGAGATCAATATGCGCTCATTGATGAATATTTTAGAATTGGCTAAAGAAGTTGATGCCATAAAAAAAGTATTTTGGCCAAGCTCAATTGCCGTTTTCGGACCATCTACTCCTCGTTTTAATACGCCTCAATATACTATAACTGAGCCTAATACTGTTTATGGTATTAGTAAACTTGCCGGCGAACGTTGGATAGAATATTATTACAATCGATATGGTGTTGATGTAAGAAGTATTCGATATCCAGGATTAATTTCTTATAAAACTGAAGCAGGTGGTGGAACAACAGATTATGCTGTTGAAATTTTCTTCGATGCAGTTCGCGAAGGAAAATATACATCTTTCTTGTCTGAAGGCTCCAAACTTCCTATGATGTTTATGGAAGATGCCATTAAAGCAACTATTGATTTAATGGAAGCTGATGAAGAAAATCTTAGCATTCATTCAAGTTATAATGTAGCAGGGATAAGTTTTGATCCTCAAGAACTTGCAGATGAAATTAAAAAACATATTCCTGAATTCGAAATAGATTATAAACCTGATTTTCGTCAGGCAATAGCCGATTCTTGGCCAGCAAGTATCGAGGATAGTGTGGCTAAAGCTGATTGGGGATTGAATTACAAATATGGTTTATCAGAACTTACAGAAGTTATGCTGGAAGGCGTAAGAAAGAAGCTTGGATAATCCAAGTAAACATCTCCATTTCAAAAATAAACAGCCATGGTTTATAAAGTTGTTTTTATTTTTTTAAAACTTTTATCACGACTGCCTTTTTGGTGCTTGCATAGAATTTCTGATGTTTTATATTTATTACTTTATTACATTATTCGTTATCGCAGAAAGGTGATATTTAGTAATTTAGCCATTGTTTTTCCTGATCACTCAATATTAGAAAATGCAATAATTGCTAAAAAGTTTGTTCGGCATTTTTCTGACTTTTTAGTGGAATCTCTAAAAACGCTTAGTATTTCAGAGAAAGAATTGAAAGAACGATACATCTACTTAAATCATGAGTTGATCCAGAAACAAATTGAAAACGGGAAAAGCATTATGTTGGTAACAGGACATAATGGCAATTGGGAGTGGCTGTTTTATTATGGTCAAGTAACAAATGTTTTAAGCTGGGCAGCCTATACACCCTTGAGCAATCCTGTTTTTGACAAACTAATGGTGATTAATCGAGAGCGTTATGGATTTAAGGTAGTTCCATCTAAAAAAGCTGCAAATAAATTTGCTCAACTGAATAGTGAGAAGATGCAATTTGTTAATTGTCTTATGTCTGATCAATCACCTTCTGCCAATTACAAATACCGAGCTACTTTTTTAGGTAAAGATGTGCCATTTTTTATAGGACCAGAAGCGTATTCGAAAAAATATGATTTACCAGTGTTTTATGGAAGTATAAGAAAAGTTGCCAGAAGTAAATATGCTGCTGAATTTATTCCTATTTCTATGAACCCAAAAGAAGAAGATGAAGGCTGGATAACATCTGAATATATTCGATTATTGGAACTGGATATTCACAGAGAACCTGAAAATTATTTATGGTCTCACCGTCGTTTTAAGCATGCTAAAACATCATAAGATCAAATCAAAAGACTGTGAATTTCATAGTGTTAAATTTTTTGAAAGTAATAAAAAATCATTATCTTTGAAATAGTTTAATCTTAGATTATGGAAACGAATACAAAGCCTCGTATTCTGGTTGTTGATGATTTGCAGGAGAATATATTAAGGATTACTGGTGCTATAGATCATCTGGACGCCCAATTATCAACAACACTCAGTTCTCTTGAGGGTTATCGCTTAACGCAGGAATACGATTTTGCAGTACTTATTCTTGATGTGCATATGCCTGAAATGAATGGTTTTGAATTGGCGAAATTAATCCAGAAGGGAAAGAGAAATCGTTATACACCAATAATTTTTATTTCTGCAGTGTATTTTGATGACCACAGTATTTTTAAAGGTTATAAAACTGGGGCAGTAGATTATATCGTAAAACCAGTCAACCTAAATATCCTCGAATCAAAAGTAAAAGTTTTTCTTCAACTGGAAAGATCTCGTCTAGAATTAGAGGCAGCTAAGAACGAAGCTTTTAACGCAAAAGAGGAAAAGATGATGTTTTTGGCTAAGATAAGTCATGAAATACGAAACCCTCTAAGTGCAATTATTGGAATCCTTGATTTACAAGGTGACGAAGAAATTCCTGCCGAGTGGATTGAGCGCATACAAATGATTCGTTTTTCGGCTGACCATATGCAAAACTTGCTAAACGATTTGCTTGATTTAAGGAAGATGGAGTCTTTTGCATTAAACATTGTTGAGAAGCCATTGCAAATACTCAGAGAAGTAGAACATATTATTAAGTCAAACGAAGTTCTATTTAAAACACAATCTAACAAAATTAAATTAGAATTAGATCCAGACATCCCTGAAATTATTCTAGGCGATGCTCTTAGGTATAGACAAATTCTTATTAACCTTATTGGCAATGCCAATAAATTTACCCAAAACGGTCAGATTAGAATCAAAGTTGATGTTGTAGAAAACACCAAAGAATTTCTTTTGATTAAAACTTGTGTTCATGATAATGGTATAGGTATCTCCGAAGAAGAACAAAGCGATTTGTTTAAACCTTTTTCACAACTTAATCAAAACATCACTAAAAAATATGGTGGAAGTGGATTGGGTTTGGTTGTTGCAAAGAATTTAGCTCAACTTTTAGGAGGAGACCTCGATTTTAGTAGCAAAGTAGGTGATGGCACACGTTTTTGGTATACCGCTAAGTTTGGAAAATTTCCGAAAGAAGATAGATAGCATATAAAAGAATAAGCATTAGCTTTTCAATTCATTTCTTAAAGTTTTACTTATGTTAGTAAAAACATTTGGTAGTTCGCTTCTTGGTGTCGATGGCATTACAATCACTGTTGAAGTGAGCATCGATCAAGGAATTAATTGGTATTTAGTAGGATTGCCCGATAATGCCGTGAAAGAAAGCCATCAAAGAATAGAGGCTGCTCTAAAACACATTGGATACAAAATCCCAGGTAAAAAAATAGTTATTAATATGGCTCCTGCCGATATTCGAAAAGAAGGTTCGGCCTATGATTTGACTATTGCTACCGGAATTTTGGCTGCATCGGGTCAGATCAAAAACAATCGCATAGGTGATTATTTGATTATGGGCGAGCTTTCGCTGGATGGCGGTTTACAACATATAAAAGGCGCACTTCCTATTGCCATAAAAGCTAGGGAAGAAGGATTTAAAGGATTTATTCTCCCAGCACAAAATGCTAAAGAGGCAGCTATCGTAAATAATTTGGACGTTTATGGAGTTGAGAATATTACAGAAGTCATTGATTTTTTTAACGATAAAAAAGAATTAGTACCCACTATCGTTGATACGAGAGAAGAATTTTATTCTCAACTTAGTAATTACGAATTTGATTTTGAAGATGTCAAAGGACAAGAGAATATTAAGAGAGCTTTGGAAATTGCAGCTTCTGGAAGTCATAATGTAATTTTCATAGGTCCTCCTGGAGCCGGGAAAACTATGCTGGCTAAACGAATTCCGAGCATCCTTCCTCCGCTTAATTTAAGTGAAGCATTAGAGACAACAAAAATACATTCTGTCGCAGGAAACTTAGGAAATGTTGATGCACTAATTTCGGTTCGCCCATTCAGAGCTCCGCATCACACAATTTCTGACGCTGGGCTTGTCGGAGGTGGAAGTTATCCAATGCCTGGAGAAATAAGTTTGGCCCAAAATGGCGTTTTATTTTTAGATGAACTGCCTGAATTTAAGCGTACAGTTTTAGAAGTAATGCGTCAGCCTATGGAAGATCGTAAAGTGCGCATATCTCGTTCAAAGATTTCGATTGAGTATCCTTCAAATTTTATGCTTGTTGCATCAATGAATCCGTGTCCCTGTGGTTATTACAATCACCCTGAAAAGGATTGTGTTTGTGCTCCCGGTATGGTACAAAAATATTTGAATAGAATTTCCGGTCCATTACTCGACAGAATTGATATTCAAGTAGAGGTAGTTCCTGTACCTTTTCGCGATCTGGCTGAATCTCCTTCATCTGAAAAAAGTGAAATTGTACGTGAAAGAGTTATTAGTGCAAGGAATATTCAGGAAAAGCGTTTTCAAAGCTTGCCAGAAATACATGCCAATTCTCAAATGAATACCAAGCAAATGCAGAAATATTGCTTATTGGAAAAGGAAGGTCATCAAGTACTGAAAAATGCTATGGAAAAACTTCAGCTTTCCGCCCGAGCATATGACAGGATATTAAAAGTAGC
>JAQIBR010000186.1 GCA_027858955.1 Bacteroidales bacterium | reverse complement strand
AATTGAATAGTCAGCTCGGAACGGTTAGTAAACATAGCATCGGTGCGTTCTGAATATATTTCTGTTTGATTCTCAGTATCAAATGAATAGGCATGTATTTTTAATCCACTTTGATGAATAAGTTTTGCTTGCCATTCTTCCAATAAATCAGCATAATTATTTGGCTCACCGCCTATGGAAGGACCAATAAAATGAGCGTTGTTTTGGATAGCAAAATTTATATTCCCGAGGTAAGAAGAAGAATCATCTTTTTGCATATTTGCATCTCCAAGCCATAGCAAAAGACAAACAGGGATTTTTCCTTTAAATTGAATATCAAGGTTTTGTAAACTTTTAGGCGAAAAAGTTTGAAGCACAATTTTTCCATTCGTATTTCCGGTATTTACTCGACCTTCTTTATAAAATGCTTCATTCGCTTTCGCAAGATTTTCAGCTACATTCCATCCGCTTATTTTTAGTGCCTGATAAAGATCGAATTCCACTCCTGGATGGAGTTCTGGTTCTTTGGTTTCTATATAAATTCCAGGGCGATGGCCGTTATCTTTTTCGTCTTTGACATAGAAAAATTGATAATTAGGTTTCGAATTTTTTACAATAAGATTATAAAGACGTTCTCCTTTTTCATTCCTTGCAATTCTATATCCTTTAGCAATCATTAAAACATCTTCAAGGGTTGAAATGTATTGTTTTCCTCCAACATAAATTTTACTACTTGAATGTTGGATGGCCAATGTAGTATCTAATTCGCCTGAAAGATTTCTACCGCTAAAAGAATAGGCTTTTTGATTGATTTTAAAAAGTGGTGCATCCTTTGAAAATGCATCCCTTTTTTGCTTCGGCTTTGCCAAATTAAACCAAGTTCCGGCATCTAACTTCATTAACTCCTCATAAGTGTAATTTCCTGTCTGATAAGAAGTATCATTCGGAAATAGTTCTTCACAATCAGTTGTGCGATTTAAATTATTATCGTGCAAAGCCAATAAAACTCCATCCTTGCTTCTTTGAATATCGACTTCTAAATAATCGGCACCAATATTTCTTGCCCAACGATAAGCGGCTTCTGTTTCTTCGGGAGCCCAAAAAGTCGTACCGCGATGTGCAATTATCGCATTATCAACAACATAATCACGAATATGTTTGCTATTTTCATCTAATTGTAAGCTTTGCATAGTATTACTTTTATTTTGACATCCTGTGCTGATTATCAAGAGAATAATAATATTAATTGTTTTCCCCATTGCTACTCGTTTTTTTATGTCGCCAAGTTAATGTCAATAAAAAGATTGAAATTATTGATGCAGCGATCAGGACTTTAAATCCTGCATCCCAATCGAAATGTTGCACAATATATCCCATTGCTATATTTGCAAAGAGAGCACCTCCCATATAGCCAAATAATCCTGTCAATCCTGCAGCTGTTCCTGCAGCTTTTTTTGGAACAAGATCGAGTGCGTGGACTCCTATTAGCATAACAGGGCCATAAATTAAGAAACCCAATGCTATGAGTGAAATGTTAATAATCAATAAACTTTCTGATTTCCAGTAAAATACAATCGCCATTGTAACAAATATCATATATAAGATGCTTGCAGGAGCTCTTCTGCCTCCAAATACCTTGTCGCTAATCCAGCCAGCTAACAATGTTCCAGGTATTCCTGCATATTCATATAAAAAATAAGCCCATCCCGATTCGCTTAAATCAAAACCCCTTACTTCTTTTAAATAGGTAGGTGCCCAATCTAAAACTCCATATCTAATCAAATAAACAAAAGCATTTGCAAAAGCGATATACCAAAGAAAACGATTGGTAAACACATATTTAAAAAAGATGTCCTTTCCGTTAAGTTCGTTTTGATAAGTTTTAGCATCATAGTTTTCAGGATAATCGTTTCGCCATTTTTCAATAGGAGGAAGACCGCAAGAGCTAGGTGCATCTCTCATCAAGAAATAAACCAAAATCGCAATTGCCAGGGCAACCATAGCCGGAAAATACAAAGCACTATGCCAATCGTTAAAAATGGCGATACCGAGAATAGCTAAAGGACCAATTAAACCCCCGCCAACATTGTGAGCCACATTCCAAATCGACATTTTGGTCCCGCGTTCGCTTATTGAATACCAATGCACCATTGTTCTTCCGCAGGCCGGCCATCCCATTCCTTGAAACCATCCGTTTAAAAACAAAACGATAAACATAATAGTGACTGAGGAAGTAAAAATAGGTATGAGACCCATCAGCATCATTGTGGATGCCGATAATATCAGTCCAAGCGTTAAAAACAATTTGGAGTTTGAGCGATCCGAAACATTTCCCATTAAAAACTTACTCAATCCGTAAGCAATGGAAATAGCACTTAAAACCCAACCCAATTGTGACTTTGTATAACCTTCCTCTAATAGATTAGGCATTATTAATGAGAAATTTTTTCGAACAAGATAATAAGCTGCATAGCCAATAAAAATGCCCATAAAAACTTGAAAACGCAGCCGTTTATAAGTTGGATCTATTTGATTTTCAGAAAGTGAACTTTGTGCCGATTTTGGTTTTAGAAATTCCAGCATGCTTTTTTAGTTTCAATTTGTGAGGGGAAGATACGCAAATTTTAAAAATATTATTTAGCTTGGATCAAAAGTCAGTTTATCTAGGTACTATTAATTTATGTGCTTCTAGGAGGGCTTTTTTAGCACTTTTCTCATTTACACCACAATTTATTAAATTTTCTATAGTAAGCATACGGCATAATACAAAGCCTTTATCTAAGAGCTTTTGTTTTTCGCGTTTAGTAATTGATTGTAAAACAGTAATAGGGTGCAAGCCGGAAATATCAATTCTTTCTCTTAAACTTCCTTGAAAAGGGTAATCCCAAGAAACTAATTGTAAGCCCACGCATTTTGCATATTGCAT
>JAQIBR010000168.1 GCA_027858955.1 Bacteroidales bacterium | reverse complement strand
TTAATGACTTTTTATCACTTCCCTTGCAATCCTTTTATCTTATTTTCCAAATCGCGTATTTTTATTTCTCTTCCAACAAATATCTTCATTTGATCCGAAAGTTTCTTGTTTTTTTCGTCAACTTCTTGTGTGCGTTCTTTAATAAGTTCTTCCAGATGTTCGCGGTATTTTGCGAGTTCTTCTTCGGCCTTTTTGCGCTCGGTGATATCTCTTGTAATGCTTAGAATATGAGGTTCGTTATTTAATTCAATAATATTCGCCGACATTAGTCCATCTTTTAACTCTCCATTTTTTGTACGAAATTTAGCTTCAAGGTTTTCAACAAGAACATTTGCCTGTAAACCGGCAATAAGTTTATTCCGATCTGATGGATTTGCCCAGATGTTTAATTCAGTAGAAGCTTTTCCAATCACCTCATACTCAGAATATCCCATTATTTTAGTAAACCCACTATTAATTTCAACATAAAGTCCATCACTCAGACGATTAATATTAATCGAATCGGGACTTGTGATAAATGCCCTACGGAATTTTTCTTCACTATTTTTCAAGTTTGTCTCAATCTGTTTTCTTTCGGAAATATCCAGAATTATTGCAACAAACAAATCTTCTTGTTCAAAGTGTAAAAGCTGCAGATGAACTTCCACATTATAAAGCGATTGGTCTTTACGCTGGTGGACTGTCTCAAAAACAATTTTTTCTTTTTCGCCTGTTCGTAAAGGTTCTACCAGTTTTGCAAATGATTCTGAAGTAAACTCAGGTTTAAAATCCAATGGAGTCATTTTTTGAAGTTCTTCCATTGAATAGCCCAGGTTTTTCTGCGCTGCATTGTTTACTTCTGTAAAGATGAAAGTTTTTGCATCGAAAAGAAATATTTCGTTGAATGAGTCTTCGAATATGCGACTGAAGCGTTTGATTTCTTTTTCCGCCTTTTTGCGTTCGGTAATGTCTTCAAACACGCAATAGGTTTGTTTAAAACTTCCATCGGGTAAATACCCAATGCGTCCTTCAAACGAAATATCTAAATAATGACCGTCTTTGTGGCGGATTTTGAACATCACACCGTGAACGTAACCTCGTTTTTTAAAAGCCGGAAAATTCTTTTCAAAATGAGCTTTATGATCTGGATGGAGCAAATCACCAAAATATTTGCCAACGACTTCTTCTTGAGTATAACCAAGTGTTTTCAACCAGGCGGGGTTCGTATTTTTTATTGTTCCATCTTTATTTAAAGATTGATACGACATAGGTGTATTATCGTAAAGTAAATGGTATTTTTCCTCGCTATCTAACAGGGCTTTATCGGCTTGCTCCCTTTCGGTAATATCGCGAATCAACCCAATAAAACCGTTTACCTCGCCATTATCATCTTTTAAATAAAAAACATTGGTCTCGCCCGGAAAGACTTCACCAGATTTCTTTTTGTAGTTTACCGTTTTTAGAAATGGGGCATCACCATAATGTTGCTTTAATGCTTCTCCCAAAGCTTTAAATTCGCTTTCGTTTTCATAAATATAAACGGTTTGCTTTCCAATAATTTCGTCTTTAGAATAACCGAATAACTCGTAAAATGCAGGATTGCACTCGATGATATTCCGATTGGTGTCAGCCACCAAAATTGAGTCTCTGATGCTATTATAAAGACCACGGTATTTTTCTTCGCTTTCTTTTAAAAGTTGCTCTTTGGTTTTGTCTTCGAGATTTTCCATAATTATAAATTTATGTCATTTGCTTCGCTGTCATTCAATGGCCATTTGTCCTGCTGACGTCATTTGCTTTGCTGTCATTTACTCACTTCGTTCGTGTCATTTGCCTACGGCGTCATTGAATATTGTCAATTGCGCTTCGCGCGTCATTCATTGTCATTCGCTTCGCTGTCATTGCTTCGCGTCATTTATTGTCATTTGTTGTTTTACCTATTGATTTTATATAGTTATTCAATTTTACACCAATCTTATTTATTTCTGAGTCGAAGAAAAGGAAATCTTCTTTTGTTATTAGTTCTCTGCTTCTTGCTTTTGTCAGCCAGGTTTTTGTTTCATATAAAGAACCTCTTGAATAGTAACAGAAGTTTTTATTCTCCTTGTAATGAAACCTTCCAAAGCCTTCGCTTATATTTGCACCAACAGAATCAATAGCCCTGACCAATTGCTTGCCAATTGTATCCTTTGCAAAATAATCCCATTTGATGACTATTTTCTTCACCCAATTTTCCTATATATTTTACTGCATTTATTTTCTCTTTTAAATTTATGCTTAAATTCATCAATTGGTACTTCGGCTTCGCCTAGAATCAGGTATCCGTTTTTATTCAATGATTTGTATAATTTATTAAATATAATTTTCTGAAATTCGGGTTCAAAATAAATCAAAACATTGCGGCATAAAATCAGGTCGAATCCTCCAAAAATACTTTCGGGTGGAACTGCACGATTTTTATCGAGCATATCGTAAAAAGAAAATTGAACCCTATTTTTTATTTCCTGATTTAATTTAAATTGAGATTCCTCTTTTGTAAAGTATTTTTCGAGGATACCGTATTTTACTTTTTTGATGCTTTCAAAACCATATGTCCCAACAGCAGCACGTGCTATAGCTTTTTTATCTATATCTGTAGCGAAAATTGTAGGCTTAATGTTGCTTTCTTCTTTTTTAAGCAATTCGTTTAGAATAATCGCTATCGAATAAGGTTCTTCGCCAAAGGAACATCCTGCCGACCATATTCGGAGGATGTCATCACTTGCTCTTGTTTTAGTTAAGAATAGGTTTGGAATAATAATTTTGGTGATATATTCAAAAGATAAAGAGTTTCTAAAAAAGCGACTGACATTAATGGTAAAAACATCAATTAAATTGTCAAATTCATCGGGATGATGATTTAGAAAAGTGATGTATTCATTTAAATCCTTAGAATGGGTTGCAAAGACTCTTTTTTGAACTCTACGCTCAAGCATGGATATGCGATATCCACTAAAATCGAAACCCCTTTGTTCGTGCAAAAGGTTTAATACGTCCTTGAGTTTTTGGTTTTTCATTTCAAGAGTAATTGTCTGTTTTCAAAAAAGTCAATAAAAAGCATCTAATTATAGATTGCTTTTTGATCTTCACAAATTAGATTATTCTCTACGAAGGCAGCAATATAATAAAAATATCTATGTGAATTGTGAATTGTGTATATGAATATTTATCTATTGAAGCTTTGATAATTATTTAGATTATCTGAGATAGAGTGAGGGTTTCACTTTGAGTGAAACCCTCACTGTCGCTCAAGTGAAACCCTGACTCCAAAATAATTGGAGATTCACTCTGTAAGATTAGTCAGGGCTTCACTTTAAGTGAAGCCCTGACTAAATGAGATAAAGGCATAAAAATAGTATCTTTACATTTAGAATGAATTTTGAAACGGCTTATATCTATCACATTTACAATCAAGGGAATAATCATCGAAATATTTTCTATAAGACAGAGAATTATCAGTTTTTTCTTAGTAAAGTTGAAACTTATGTAAAGCCTTATGCTGATATTCTTGCTTACTGTCTTATGCCAAATCATTTTCATTTAATAAACAAGAAAATTTTTCGGGTGCCTTATTCAGAAAAGAAACTAAAGCAGAATGTGTAAATTGCTCGAAAGGTTTAACGCCCTCTTTTATTGTTAATCAAGGAATTACTCAAATAAAAGATTCGAATCCAGAGAATCAATATCCGCAAGTTTGTTTTGATTACATACATCAAAATCCGGTTAAGGCTGGCTTGGTAAAATTAGAAACGGATTGGGAATACAGTTCTGCAAGGGCTTATGCAAAAAAGGTCTCGGGAGGCTTGATGTCAAAAAATATAGCTAAAGAATACGGATTAGTGTGATAAATCAGGGCTTCACTTAGAGAAAGACAAGTCAGGGCTTCACTTAGAGTGAAACCTTGCCTCTTAAAACAAGTGAGGGCTTCACTTTGAGTGAAACCCTCACTATCACTCAGAGATCTATTTCACCAATTCATAACCCATTTGTATTCCTTTGTCTGTTGCCGGAATTCCTTCTTTCATCCATTTCGGCATAGCGTCTCCTTTTAAGTAATGATCAAAAAATTGAGCCAAACGAATTTGAAAATCATGCTTATCTCTTATTTTTAATGGCCAATGATCAGCTTCATTGTAATTC
The DNA here is from genome assembly GCA_027858955.1 of Bacteroidales bacterium. Taxonomy (GTDB): domain Bacteria; phylum Bacteroidota; class Bacteroidia; order Bacteroidales; family UBA12170; genus UBA12170. The sequence goes on along the minus strand of JAQIBR010000168.1, from coordinate 1,385 downwards.
AATAGCCAAGCAGGTTTTCCTAATCTCCTTAAGGCAATAAAATACTCAATTCCTTGATACCAAGGCACGGCTCCGTCATCATCATTATGCATAATTAGGATTGGTGTATTTACTTTGTCCATCGTAAATAGGGGCGAGTTTTCGAGATAACGCAAAGGCGATTCCCAAATAGATTTTCCTATACGACTTTGGGTATGCTCATATTGGAAAGATCGGTTCATTCCAGATCCCCAACGAATTCCGCCATAGGCACTAAACATATTTACAACCGGAGCTCCTGATTCTATAGCAGCAAATAAATTGGTTCGTGTTGCAAGGTAGGCGACTTGATATCCGCCCCAGCTATGACCTTGCGCGCCAATATGTTTTTCATCAACAAAACCTTTCTCTATTAAGGCAGTTACTCCCGGCATTACACAGTTAAAAGCATCTTCGCCGGGATAACCTGTTTTATAATAAATATCGGGATTGAAGACTACATATCCGTTGCTTGTGTAATAATGATAATCAATGGTTGAACGATGCGGTTCCGGCATACGGTAGTTGAATAATCCTTGTGAGCTTTTCTCATAAAAATTCACTATCATCGGATATTTTTTATTGGGATCGAAATCAGCTGGTTTATGTAAGGTTCCATCTAATTTTACACCATCTAAAGAAGTCCAACTAACCAATTCGGCTGTTCCCCAATTAAAATCGGCTTGTTGAGGATTGGCATCGCTGATTTGTTTGGCCTTTTTAAATTTTAAGTTGCTAATTAAAAGGTTTGGGAAAGTTTCGAAGTTCTCTTTTGTAAATAAATAAGAATCAATATCTTTCGCTTTTAGCGGAGTATTTAAATTGAAATTACCGACAAACAAAACTTTAGGTGCTTGTGCATTTTGTACTGATGCTTGATAATAACCATCTTGTCGCGAAATTTCATTATGGCCTGAAAGGAAAGCTGTTTTTGTCGGGTCGATTCCCTTTTCATCAGCACTTGAAAAACGAGAGCGAGAACTGCTTCTTTCCAGATCGAAGCGAATTAATCGGTAATTTGTTTTAGTGGTACGTCCATTTTGTGTTAAATTGATAGGGGCTTTTTTATTCTCTGGATCCACTTTCCAAATATCATAGCGGTCGTAAATCAGAAGTGCCGCATCTTGTTCAATCCATCCTGCCGTACGATAGGAGCGAGGAGGATTTGGAACATCATTGAGTTCATCGGCTGTTTGAATTGTTTTAGCTGTGCTGATGGTATATTTTTTATTGATGGCTAAATTGTAAGTATTCCATGTTGTGTCCATAGGATTGTACCAGTACAGATATTTTCCTTCGGGAGACGATTGTGGAGTAGATCGACAGTCTTTAATAATTTGTGTGCTTTCGCCGGTATTCATATCCAC
>JAQIBR010000147.1 GCA_027858955.1 Bacteroidales bacterium | reverse complement strand
GGTGTCTTCCGGCAGGAAAATACAAAAATTACAGAGGCAAATATTACAAAATGGATAGGTTTAACTTTCATTTTATTATCATTTAATCTTTAAGGCAGCGAACGCTTAATCCGGCATTTTTAAGGAAATATATAGTGCCAACTCTTCTGCCAAAATTTGAACTATCATAAGTAAGTTCATAAAATACGGGATTGTTGGAATCGTCTACTGTTGAAGACCAAAATACTGTAGTTCTTCCAGTATAATAATAGAATGGACCATTGGTACCACGCCAGCTGCCCCCCAACGCTGTAAAGCCTGCACTATTGTCCGCACCAACATTGGGGTCAACCCAGTGTTCTAATCCTGTTTCTTTTAATTTTCCACCAGCAATTTCTTCACCGCCTAAATATTCCCTTAATATAGACCATTCAGAATCTGAAGGAACATGCCAACCAGTTGGGCAAATTTTCCGGTTGTCCGTTACTGCAAAGAAATTGTATAATGCTCCGTAAATAGCACCAATTGAAGTACTATTACTAAAATAACAATAGGCACCTGAAGTAAGATTTGCCCAGTCAGTAGCATCCGTAATATTAGGTATTAGAGTTCCTTCTCGGTATTTAGTGGTCTTTAGGTTTTCGGCCATCCAAACCTGGTTACCAATTTTAACTGTTTTGTACACATTTCCATTAATGTCGGTAACTGAAGGTCCGGGAACATTCATAATCAAAGGAAAACTCACTTCATTTCCATAACTTGTACCTACGGCATTGGTGGCATAAGCCCGAACATAATAGATTGTATTATTCTCCAATCCTGTCATATTACTTGTAAAAACCCCAGTTCCTGTACCATCAGTTGTTTTACTGTTTGAAATTGTTGGATTGCCTGTCGTATTCCAGCATACTCCACGAGCTGTAACTGATGCTCCTCCATCGGAAGAAATATTACCACCACCGCTTGCTGATGTTGAGTTAATAGCCGATATAGTGGCAGTGGTCAAAACAGGAACTGCCAAAGTTGTGAAGGTTGCCTGACTGCCATAAGCTGTTCCTATACTATTTGTGGCATAAGCTTTTACATAATAAGTTGATCCTTCGGATAGGTTTGTTATATTGCTGGTGAAGATTCCTATTCCCGCCCCATCAGAAGTCATTCCTATATTGCTAGTAAGGGTCGGGTCTTGATTGGTACTCCAAACAATACCTCTCTGTGTAACTGTTAATCCACCGTCCTGTGTTACTTCGCCACCTCCGGTTGCCGTATGAATACTAATGTTTGTGATATCTTTTGTTGAAACAACAGGTTTCTGTGTTTGTAAAGTTGTAATGGAAAGTTGACTACCATAAACAGTACCTTGAGCATAAGTAAGGTAAGGTCTAATATAGTATTTTGTTTCTGGAGTAAGTGATGTTAGATCGCTATAAAAGCTTGTTGCTTGGCTCATTGCACCTTTAGAAGTTTTGAAATCTGTTATTGTTGGATTTTCACTAATGCCCCAGCAATGTCCATGCTGATTAATGGTATTGCCACCCAAATCTGTAATAGTAGTTGTTATTTTACTATCGAAATAACCAATATTATCAATAGCCGATTGACCAATCTCTATTTTATTTCCACCAACAGGATTCTCAGGGGTCTTCCGGCAAGATATAGTAACTGATACAAATGCTACTATTATTAAGAGGATAGCTTTAATTTTCATGACAATGGAATTAATCTTTATTTTCGGTATAATATAAAAAGCTTCCAATAAAAGGAAAAAGACAAGACCTCAAATTGAAATCTTGCCTTTATAATAATCATCTATTTGAAATCCATTAGTTTTTCAAGTTTGTCTTGCATTAAATCGGTTTGTTCTTCCAATTCCTTGCGGATTACTTTCTTGGCTATTTCATTTGCCATTTGGCTATTGTATGCTAAGCGAACATTGGCTTCTACATTGGATCCAATTTTTTTATACATCTCAACCATAGTTATTACACGGCCTATTCGTTGAGCTATTATATTCTTTGCTGCCGCAACTGTTTTTGTTACCGAAGCGGCTTCTTCTGTATTTAATTGCTGGTTTGCAATATTGGTCTCAATTAAAGCAGCTACATTGGTAGCAATAGTTCCTGCAAGTTCAAGTTTGGCAACCTCAGTTGCTTGAAGTTTGGCTGCAATCTGTGTTTCTGCTACAGAGTTTCCAGTAGCTACAATATACGATGGAAATCCATCATCTTCAGTCATCAACTGGTACTTCCACGCTTGTTCCAATTGCTTATCCATAGGTAAAGCTCCTAGAGCAACGTAATAGTCGTCTCTTTTGTACTTTCTCGCCTGTTTCCTGGCTTCTCTTACCGCATTTTTTCTAATAGATCTGGTAAGATCTTTATCTGATTGTTGAGCTGATAAAGGATTAATAAGAGATAATGTAAAAAATGCGATTAAGGTAAAAATTGTCTTTTTCATGATTTCTATTTTTAAGTGATTTTAATTGTTTGTACCTATTATCTGTGATTTGTGACAATAAGCTATTTTTCTATATAAGATTGTTTAATATTTTACAACAATCCTTTTATAGATTAAACCCCAACCCTAATGTAAAGTTGGGTTGTTCAAAATTGATTATACTTCCACCTGCAGATAAAACAATACTTCCAAAGCGTAGCATTAAACCTGCATCTATTTCAACTCCGGAGTATGATTGGGTTTCATCTTTGATCCATGAACTTCCCTCCAATGAATTATCATTGTAATTAAATTCATCGATTTCAAGTTTATAAAAATCTATTCCATAGCCAGCAGCAAAATATAAAAATGAATTCCGTGAAATCTGCGTATTGATCCCTAACAAAATAGTTTTCGCTTCAATTTGATTCGCACCTGTAAACTGATAATATCCGTTTTTATCGTAATCATATAGCCGTCCATTATAATTATAGCTAATTGCATCCGTTGGTGGTAAAGACATTCTTCCTTCAATATAAAATCCTATTTTATTGATAAGACCAACTCTAAAGCCAATTGGTGAAGAAAGATTACCAACATAAGACAAATAATATTTTCTCTTTCTTGCCTCTTCATTCACTTTTATCCTGACATCAAATACTAGCTCTTCATCCGTAAAAGGCATTTCTTTTAAGAAATCCCAAATTATTGTATGATTTCCACCCTTATTTATATTACCAATATCTCCACTTACTTGTTCCATAGGTCCTTCAAAAGTTTGTCCTCGATCACGGCTGACATAGAGATAAACTGTAATAGTTTGATAATACTTTGTACCTGTTATATTGTAATCAACATAAATTTTATTATCTAAAAATCTAGAGTTTTTTACTTTAACAGACTGCCCATAGCTAGTCGTGAAGATTATAGCAAGAAGAACAAATGCAATTAATTTTTTCATGTGATTATAATTTGAATTAATATTCTCCTAAAACAATATTACGATTTCCGTTAAATTGTGGTGTTTGCAATCCGTGAATTTTCACTGATAATTCTTTCACCTTTTTTTGAACATAGTCTGCCAATTCGCCCGATGTAATTTTTTTATCGCCATTTTCATCAGCTTTACCTTGTAATCCTGCACATAAAGAATAAGTAAACAATCCTGTTTCGGAATCATCAAAACCCAGTGAGGTTTGATCGAATGCAGAAGAAGAAAATACAGTAAAATTTGGATTGGATTCCCATGGTTGAGTAATTTTAGGTTTTATCGCCACTCCCTTCATCGAAATCAGATTTTCTATCTTGTAATTCTCGGAAGCTCTTGAAACTCCACTAAAACAGGCATCAATAAATATTGTCACATTTTTTGCATCCAAAGCATCCAAATCAGTATAAAATTTGTTCAAATTAAATCCCTGTGTTTCAATAGCTTCTATTCTGCCATCATAAGGGAAAAGGAATATTTTATCTCCATCTTTTGAAGGCATTCCATGACCGGAATAAAACACAAACACTTCTGTTTTTCCTTTTATAATAGCTTTTTGTAATTCACCATAATATGGATTAAATGTATCATCGAAAAAGAAACCTGTAACTTGCTTATCGGTATATGCAATCACTTGACTAATACCAAGTACATTTTTAAAGTATTCTTTTATGATGCGAGCATCGTTAGAAGCATAAGGTGCATCGATAAAATTTTTATATTTCTCAACACCGATAATTATAGCAATAGCATCCTTTCTAATTGTTTTTGATGGCGGTACTTGTTTAATGTCAATTATATTTCCAATATTAGCCGTAATTCTTGATGAGTTATATTCAAATCTGGCAATGTTTTTAATTTTATTTTCATTTGGTTTAATAGCTAATACTTTTGGCTCAGGCGGTTTTTGATTCATCTGAACGGGTAAGTTAAAATTGTACATATTACCAACTCCATAATCGTTTTTTAAGCTTAGATAAATTGGTAATTTTCCTTCATTAGCAACTCTTTTGTTTGGACTGACGGTTATCCAAAATTCTTTAACTTCTCCAATACCCAAATCACCCAGTTTGCCTGAATTATTGGCGAGGTAAATATCATTATCATTGGATGTAACACTAAAGATTGTGTTCGGAGCAATGTTTTGACCAATATTTTGCACTACTATCTTTGCTTTTACCATTTCGCCCGCTTGAAGTTGGCCATCTACTTTAATAGCTCCTGTTCCTTCACCAATATCAACAATCTCAAGACCACTAAATACCAATTCCGGTTCTTGAAATGCAAAAGTATTTAGCATAAGAAATGCTGGATCAGCATTATAACCAAAATGTTCGCTAACTGAAATTTCCATTTTATGTTCAGCTTCTTTAATATCACGTTTGGCTGTAATTGGGATTTTAACTTCAATGCTTTTATTTGGAGCTAGAAAAGGGATGCTTCTGCCGTCATTGATGATTAGTGCCGGGTCGGATTGACTATCTTTTACTAAGATTTTTAAGCCTTGCGCATTACCGCTGCCTTTGTTGGTAATGGTTAAGGTTAACATAGCCGATTCTTCGGCTTCAAGCAAACCATCATTATCCTGATCCACAAAGTCCATGCTTATATATAAGTTAGGCGGAATACCTCTTACGAAAGTAGGATTAATTACAAATCTTTTGGGTTGGCTTTTACCTGATATAATCTTTTGTGGAAAGGCGCTTATTGACAATAATACCAATAAAATAATAGTAATGAAATTTTTCATAAGGCATTTGCGTTTATTTCTTGCAAAGTTACTGTTTTTTCACAAGTTGTTTTTTCCGTTTCTATTTGACTGCTTGCCATTTCCTTAAATATGATATATATATATTCAGTCGTCTTTTAGGCAGCGGACTGAGAAACCTGGAGTCTTGCCATTGAAGCCTAGAAATATGCCATCTTTGTCATAGCTCAAGGTTCGGCATACGACAATGGAACTCGAGCTCTCACTAGATGACCACCAGAAACCAGATTTGCCAAGACCGTCGAAGTACCCCACACCGGCATTGAAGAAGCCTCCGGGGAGAGCTGTAAAACTACTGCTATTATTACCGCTATTAACATACCATCCGCTGGTAGATTTGAGTTTACTACCCTCGTCTGTACCACGCCAACCTATGTTATCAACCGTACTTTGGTTCATGCCAATAAACATTTCCATTTGTTTCCACTCATCATCACTTGGCAAATGCCATCCACTTGGGCATACTCCTTGTACACCACTCGGGTTTGATGTACTACTTGCTGCAGAGTTCATTGCTGCAATCCAGTTGTACAATACGCCATAAGTAGTGTAATTTGAAGTTGCCTTGGCATCGGATACAACAGTGCCATCATAACCGTAAACAAAATAATAGGGTGTTGTTTCAGAACCAGTGCCATAACCAACAACTGAAGGTAAGTATTTTAGGTTTTCGGCAAACCATATTTGGCTACCTATTACAACAGTTTTATAAACTTGGCCATCTCGCGAATCAATAATAGTTACATATGTTTCAAATTCATTTAATTCTCCGTAACTTGAACCTTTTTCATTAGTTGCATAAGCCCTAACATAATATGTTGTCCACGGTATTAAACCTACTAGAGAGCTTATGAAACTTCCTGTACCAGTTCCATCCGTTGTTTTGCTATCTGCAGTTGTTGGGTTCTGGTTCGTACTCCAACAAACACCCCTCGCAGTGACTGATGAACCTCCATCACTAGTAATATTTCCTCCGCTTTCTGCTGATGTTGTTGTTATATTGGATATATCAGCTGTTGTAACTGTAGGTGTTGTAATAGGAGTGGTAGTAAAACTTAAAGTTTGTCCGTAACTTGTTCCGGCTGCATTTGTTGCATACGCTTTAACGTAATAAGTTGTACCGGCAAGGAGGTCGAGCATATTTGAAGTATAGATTCCAAAACCTGTTCCATTGCTTGTGCTACTTAAACTAGTTGCTAAATCAAAATTCTGCTCTGTACTCCAACAAATACCTCTTTGGGTAACCGTTAATCCACCATCTGAAGTTACAGTACCACCACTTATTGCTGTGTAAAGGGTAATGCCTGTTATCGCTTTTGTTGTAACAACGGGTTTTTCTGTTTGTAAAGTTGTAATGGAAAGTTGACTTCCATATATAGTGCCTCGTGCATAAGTAAGATAAGGTCGTATGTAATATTTTGTATTTGGTGTAAGTGATGTCAGGTCACTATAAAAGCTTGTGGCTTGGCTAATTGTTCCTTTGGAAGTTTTAAAGTCATCTATTGTCGGGTTTTCAGTCAAGCTCCAGCAATGTCCGTGTTGACTGATAGTATTGCCTCCTAAATCTGTTATAGTAGTTATAATCTTACTATTAAAATAACCTACAGTATCGATAACGGATTGACCTAATTCTATTTTATTTCCCTCAGACGGATTCTCAGGAGTCTTCCGGCACGAAAAAAATACGATTAGTAATGCACTAATTATCAAGATGGCTTTCATCTTATTCATGATTTATGAATTAATTGGGATTAATAATTTGAAAATTAATATTCAAATCTTGAAAACTATTTTCAGTCGATCGGTTATCGATTAACCATTCAGTAAATTTATTTGCGGACAGTGATTTTGGTAATATTAAATCACCCACTTTTTCTATTTCATTTAATATAGGTTTTTTAAAAGGTTTTTCAGAAAACGCCAGGACCAATGTAATTCTTTCTTCATTCTTTATAGTATAGAGTATCATTTCATCAACTACGCTGTTAGAGAAGCTGTTATGTTTAGGACTAAAAAATAGATATTCTTTATCGGCCTTAATCTCAATTCCGTTTTGGTATATATCGGGCATAAAACTATAGGGGAGTATTCGCCTAATAATTGTACTTTCATCAACAAAAACAGACAAATAACCATCAACAGGACTTCTAAAATATAAATAGAGTTGTTCGTTAACAAGAAAAGTTCTAGTTCTGCATTCTAGTTGCGGACAATTTAATAATTCATACTCTAAACTTGCTTTGGGCAGGATTTCTCTAACTTTGCCTTTTATTTCGCAAGTTATATATACCTCAACTTTGGTTTCTCCGTTTTCTCTTATTTCCCGTGATGTTTCAGTATAATTTTCTTTTATAGTCTCTATCCATTCGCCTTTTACTTTAGTGCTACCTATTAAGCTAAAAGATGTTTTACCATCGACAATCGTAATATCTGCTTCCTGTTCAACATAAGTGCCAAATTCATTTTCAATAGCGTTAATAATGGCAAGTTGCATAGCTTTGTTTCTTGTTTCAAGCTTAGTTAAATGAGCTTCTATTTTTACAGTTGCTATTCCTTTAGCAGTTTTTACTTTCTGTGAATAACTTCTTAAAGGCATAAATAAAGCCACTAAAATAAATAAACACAATATTTTTATCAAAGGCTTCATAAGTTTAATTTAAGTTTATTATTTTAGGATTTACACCTATAAATACTGGCATTATCATTCCGCACTTAGCTCCCATATAAGTTGGATCGCATACATAATATTTTAGATTATCAACATCAATAAAAGCACCGTTAATTTCTTCATTTAAATGCACTGCAAGAGAAATATGTTCGGGAAAATCTAATCCAACAAAAATTAAATCTGTATATTTTTTAAGGAGTTGTACTAATAAAGCTACTCTGTCTTCGCAATCGCTGTATGGGTAATTCAAACTTTCGTCGGCAAATAAATAATTTTCTTTACCGAATTGATCTTCATCCGTTTTGTACTCAAAAGCGCGTTGAACAAAATCAAGCAGAAAATCAAGTTTCTCTCTATCATCCAGATTCTTCATTTTTTTTGCAAGAAATGAATCAAGACTTTGAAAAGCTATATCAGACAAAGGTGCATTAAGAGTAATTTCTAAAGCGCAATCAGGATAGTCGGTGTAAAAATTGATCAGGTTATTGTTAATCTGAGCTTCAATCTTTTGACCCATAAAATTAATGTTTTTTATTGAAAGATCAAGATCAAATTCAGGGATTTGATTTAGAGATAATGAAACGGACTCGGTTTGCTGCTGGTGATTTTCCTTATAGGTAAATAATGTATTAAAATCAGGTGTTGAATTATCTTTGAGATAGAGGTAGTAATGTTCGTTATTTATAGGAATGTAGTTAACGTTAAAAATAGGAGCATCATAAACACATAACAAATAAATTTCATCACTGTTATATGCAACTTTTGCTTTATGACCCGAATTAACCATAAGATACCATAAAGCTAAAACCTGCATATTATTATCGCTATAAATCTCCTTCGACAACTCATTACACAATTTGAGATATGCCCAACCGTTTAATTTTAAAATATGCTTATATAATATGGACTGTTGAAGTAGTGCAGTGAAAAAATCCGATTTTGAAGCATCTTCATAAAATTTTGCTATGTCGGTATTAGAGACTTTTTTTATAATTTGTAGCTTATCTTTTGGAGCATCAAAATCAATATCAGTACCATAGAATTTAAATTCAAATTTTGTAGTGTATTTTGCTAAATCGAAAATATTTTTATTGTCAATATCTGTTTTTTCAAAATGTTCTTTATCCGGAGGATGTAAATTAATGGCAGGTTTAGTTTCAGGGATCAATTCAATAGCTTTCTTTTCTAGGTCAGTAACAACAGGTTGAGTTTTGGGTTTTGGTCGGGATGGTGGCCTTTCAGATAATAGCAAGTCGTACTCTTCCCATGATTGACGAAGAAAACTGACGAACACAGAATCATTAGCAGCTTTAAATTGGTCAAATTCTGTTTGTATATCATTTTTAAAAGCATTAAATATGCTATCAAATGAATTAGTATTGATCTGGCTATATGCACTTGGTAATAAAGCAATACCAATAATCAGCATTAATATGTTTCTTTTAATCATCTTTATTTTCAATTAAGAATTCTATGATTTTACTTGTTCTACCTATAGTCCAGCTATATTTACCGGGTTTTAAAGTATTGTTATCCAATATATAAGATGTTTCTTTTAAAGAAATCGGCTTTAATATAAGCACCTTTTCGTTAGGAAGTGATCTTATGAAAAGAGTATCAATGTTTTCGATATGATTTTCAGAATACCATACAAACCTGATTTGCTGCTGATATATGATTCTTTGGTTGCTATCAGGGTATATTAACTCGATACCTCTATTTGTATTTATATTTGAAAAGGTGGCTTTACTTTCTGGTTTATCAAGCTTAAAATCGGTCATTGAAATGGAATCCTGACCACCAGTAGGAGTATCGGCATAATGCTGATCAGATGGAATATCCCTTTTAGCAGTAAAAAGTATAACTGACGTTATCCCAATGAATAAGAGAATAACTGCGGCTAACGAATAAATCCAAACCGTTTTGATTTGTAGATGTTTCTTTGCTTGAAAACGTAGAGCATTATTTACTTCAGATTTAGTTTCTTTGTAAAGTTTAGCATCATTCCATAATTTGTTCAATTTAATCTGCTGCTCGAGTAACTTGGATAGCTCCAGGTCTTCTTTGAGCATAGATTCAAATTCCTTCTGCTCATCATCAGTCAAAGAATGATCGATATATTTTTCTATCCACTTTAATTTATCATCTATACTCATAGTTATTCAAATAAAGATTTGTATCCTGGATGATCATTTACTTGCTCAATTAATTTATTTAAGCACCTTCTAAATCTTTGTCGGGCATTGTCGGCCATAATACCGAGTTTTTCAGATATATATTCAAATCTTGTTGAGCTTTGATTTTCGTTCAAATTAAACCTCAAATCTATAATCTGCTTGCAAGTTTCATCCAGTCGATCTCGTATTTTTAGAACAAACTGAAGTAGTTCAAAGTATTGAGTTGAGTCATCTTCAATATCTAACTCCTTAATCACAATACTTTCTTTATACTGTTTTTGATATTCTTTTAAACAGATATTATGGCAAATGCTATATAGATAAGTAGAAAATTTACTTTGTGCATTAAATTTATTTTGCCTGACATTGACAACTGCTCTTGTCAGACCTTCCTGAAAAACATCTTGTGGATCAATACGGACATTCTTAAAATTTAATACCATCACTTTAATCTTTACAAAGTTCTCAGAATAAATTTGGCGAAGGACTTTTGAATCATTATTCAATATTCCTTTGATCAAAACATCTTCTGATATTTTAGTAGTTTGTACGCTTACTTCTTCTTTTGTGACAGTATTAAGTGGCATTTTATTCGCGTTTGGGAAAAGTATCTATATGCAATGCTTTGAAAGTGTGAATATAATACAAAAAAATGATATTAGCTTCTATTGTTAAAAAAACCTAATAATTAAATTAGCTTTTATAATGGAGAAAAGTATTTAAGGGTAGATTTCCTTCTCATTATCTTATCTATGATATAAAAAGAAAAAACCGCCGTAATCAAATGATTACAAGCGGTTCTGAATTTTGGATAGTAGTCCGTAGGGGAATCGAACCCCTGTTACCAGGATGAAAACCTGGCGTCCTAACCCCTAGACGAACGGACCAATTTTATTGGTATTTCCGTTTGAGAGTCTTGATTTCAATCAAATTATTGATCAAACCTTGCTCCCGATAGCTATCGGGACTTACCCCTAGACGAACGGACCAATATATAATAGAACTTTGTGCTGTAGTCCGTAGGGGAATCGAACCCCTGTTACCAGGATGAAAACCTGGCGTCCTAACCCCTAGACGAACGGACCGTTGTTTTTAGCGGTGCAAAGATATAAATATTTAGAAATTTACAAATGAAAAAATGATTAATCGTACTTTTTTTCTAAATCGATCAGAAAAGTTAAAATGTCATTTGAATTTATCTGATCCATAGGTTTTATAAATTGCTATTTTTGCAAAAAAAAGACATGTATAGCACACAGGAATTATTAACCATTGCATTGCTTTATTTCACTTCCTTTTTTACCCTTATAAATCCTTTGGGATCTATGCCTGTTTTTTTAACAATGACTGCTAAATTAAGCAAGTCGGAAAGAACTAAAACTGCTCTAAAAGCAGTTTTAACAGCATTTATTACTTTGATGATTTTTGCTTTTGGGGGTCAGATGCTTTTCGAATTTTTCGGAATATCTGTAAACAGTTTCCGAATAGTTGGCGGAATTATCTTCTTTATGATGGGATACGATATGCTTAACGCACGTCTCAGCTCGTTTAAAAGTATTCCACAAGAAAGCGTAAAAGAGTATGTAGATGATATTTCTGTTACGCCACTAGGAATTCCAATGATAGCAGGTCCCGGAGCCATTACTAATTCTATTGTATTGATGGAAGATTCTAGTGATTTAGTTTTAAAAACTATTTTAATCGGAACCATTGTTTTCACAATGCTGCTCACAATTCTAATATATTTGGGCGGCTCTAGAATAACCAAGTTTCTGGGTGAAACAGGAAATAAGATTATGCTAAAATTAATGGGCCTAATTGTTATGGTTATAGCTGTTGAATTCTTTTTTGCCGGATTAGGGCCTATTCTTCAAGGCATATTTCCAGCTTAAACGTAAGTTTCAATATCTTCAACTTCAATCTTGTTTCCTGCTAAGATAACCAATCGTTCAACCACATTACGTAATTCTCTAATGTTTCCAGTCCATGCTTTGTCTTGCAGTTTTATTAAAGCGTTTTTTGATACTTCTGTCTTTTTCTTCCCATGAGAATCTGCAATATCGGTTAGAAAATAATCAACAAGCAATGGAATGTCTTCTTTTCTATTTCTCAAAGGAGGAACTTCCAATAATATTACACTCAGTCGATGATATAGGTCTTCTCTAAAGCTATTGTCTTTTATCTCTGTTTTAATATTTTTATTTGTGGCAGCAATAATGCGAACATCAACAAGAATTTCTTTCTCTCCTCCTACTCTGACAATTTTATTTTCCTGCAAAGCACGCAATACTTTAGCTTGCGCTGATAAGCTCATATCTCCAATTTCATCGAGGAATATTGTGCCGCCATGTGCCAATTCAAAATCGCCTTTACGCTGCTTAATGGCAGATGTAAACGATCCTTTCTCATGACCAAACAACTGACTTTCAATCAACTCCGAAGGGATTGCAGCACAATTTACTTCAATAAACGGAGCTTTAGCACGATCGCTAGACTCGTGTATTGCTCTGGCAACTAACTCTTTACCTGTCCCATTTTCACCGGTAATAAAAACGCGAGCATGAGTTGGCCCAACTTTCAGGATTAAACTGCGAAGTTGTTTCATTGGAGTTGACTCGCCTACCATCTTATATTTATTGCTGATTTTTTTTCGTAATTTCTTTGTTTCAACCTCTAGTTGTCCTTTTTCCATCGCATTGCGAAGTGCAATTAATAAGCGATTCAAATCCAATGGTTTAGCAATATAATCATAAGCACCTTTTTTGATAGCTTCTACAGCCAACTCAATGGTTCCATGACCTGAAATCATAATAAAAGGTGTATCAGTCAATTTCATAGCATCCTGCAAGACTTCTATTCCATCTTTTCCTGGCATTTTAACATCGCAAAGAATGACATCGAAATTAGTCTGCTCAATCAGTGCAATTCCTTCAAAACCATCAGCCGCAAGTGAAACTTCGTATTTTTCAAATTCAAGAATCTCTTTAATTGTATTCCTTATACTCCGCTCGTCATCAATTACTAATATTTTAGCCATAAAATAATCTTTATACAAATGTACTTTATTTCGCTGCAAGAGCAAAGACTACAATATGATTAAGTATTATTTTGATGTTCCGGAGAACATTTGTGTCTATCTTATAATTAGTAAGACTTGACCTCAAAGGTTAATATTTATATTGAATAAGACTGAAATAAGGTTTGTTGAGAGGCGATCATTTTTTCTACTAAGCTTCAAAAAACTTGAAAAAAATAAGGTTTTATTAAGATGTCATAATCTCATACATTACCGATCTGGATTAGGTTTAAAAACCTTATATTCAATTTTTTAACCTTAGTAGAGAAGTCATGTGATACACAGTCTAAAACCTTATTTCGGCCTTGCTCAATACAGGTATTTCGGCCTTGCTCATAACAGGTATTACATTATTTTTTTTTAAGTTTTGGTGATAAAGTTGAATAAACAAATCGTATTCTTCGGCAAAACATATCTTCGCATTATCCAAATCTTTGTATAATTATATTCCACCATGCAATTTAGAAACAGTACATTCGTTTATAAAACTAAAACAAGTATAAAAGTGCAAAACCTGTTTACTCGTCTCATTTTTATTTTTCTCTTTCTACCTTTAATCGGATTTACTCAAAGCGAATCAGGAACAACTTATGCATTTTTAAACCTGCCTTTTTCTGCTCGTAGCATCGCAATGGGAGGTAATTTTCTAAGTGTTTACGATCATGATATTAGTCTGGCTTTAGGAAATCCATCCCTTATATCTACCGAAATGCACAATCAAATTCAGCTTAATTATATCGATTATTTTGCTGATATCAATTATGGATCAGTAAGTTATGGACGCATGTTTGAAAAATTAGGTACTTTTGTCGCTAGCATGCAGTTTATGGATTATGGCAGGTTCGACTATGCAACCGAAACAGGCGAGCGTTATGGGAATTTTACTGCTGGTGACTATACTATAAACATTGGTTGGAGTCGTGCTTTGAGTTCTACTATTTTTATTGGAGCAAATATAAAAGGGCTTTATTCAGCATATGAATCTTATAATTCATTTGGCGTGGCAGTTGATATTGCAGCAACATATTTAATACCTGAGAAACAAATTAGTGCAAGTTTAATATTCAGAAATATTGGATCTCAGATCAAAACCTATACACCTAATACTAATGAGCCGCTACCTTTTGAAATTCAAGCTGGATTTTCAAAAAAATTGGCACATCTTCCATTACGCTTTTCAGTTTTACTCACAAATTTGCAAAAGTGGGATTTAACATATAATGATGTTTTTGCAAATCAAACTTACCCCTTAACGGAAATTGAAACTGATAATAAATCTACAGGAATAGATGTATTTGGAGATAAGCTAATGCGACATATAGTTTTAGGGGCTGAACTCAGTCCTATGAAAGCTCTAAGTCTTAGAATTGGATACAACTATCTGAAACGCAAAGAAATGACGATCCCCACCAGGCTATCAACAGTTGGTTTTTCCTGGGGTTTTGGTCTTAATATTTATAAATTTCAGTTCAATTATGCTCGTAATTCACAGCATTTGGCAACATCGCCAAATTACTTAAGTATTGCAACTAATTTAGGACAGTTCCTAGGTAAATAATTAGGTCTAATTTTATTTTTAATATTACTTTGATTTAGATTAATAGATTCGTATTTTTGGACTTTAAAATTCTATTAGTCGAAAAATTGAATACAATGGCCAATAAATTAAAAGTCAAGGGATTAATTATCGAAGTTGCCCGTGAAGTTTTTAGTCGCTTTGGATATAAGAAGACTACCATGGACGATATTGCTGAGGGTGCTAGAAAAGGCAAAAGTTCTATTTATTATTATTTCAAAAGTAAAGAAGAAATCTACGAAGCGGTTGTTGATGCAGAGTCTAATATGTTGTTTGATAATATATTAATTCAAATTGAGAAGCCAATTGCAGCCACTGAGAAATTCAAACTATACGTTTTTACTCGACTTAATAAGATTC
This sequence comes from Bacteroidales bacterium, assembly GCA_027858955.1. Taxonomy (GTDB): domain Bacteria; phylum Bacteroidota; class Bacteroidia; order Bacteroidales; family UBA12170; genus UBA12170. The sequence goes on along the minus strand of JAQIBR010000147.1, from coordinate 17,959 downwards.
GTGAATTGAATAATTTTTATGATGTAATGAAGAACGAATCATTGCATCAGCTCGACTTTATACTGGAGTTGCGAAACAAATATCATATAAGAGAAATCAGCATTCTTCAAAATATTCTGATTGAAGGTGTTAAAAGTCGCGAATTCTCAATTCAAGACCCTGAATTAGCTGCAATAGCTTTAGTTACCGCAATAAAAGGCTTGGAAGCTCCTCTATTAATAAAAGGCGAGAAGCGTAATTTAGAAAAACGAATAGATTATGTACTTCGTATACTTTTCTTTGGAATAATGCGTCGCTAATACCGATTAGTCAACTAAATGCCGCATATTTTTACTTCGTTCAATTTGCGTTTTTGTTGATCTATCGGCATTAACTCCCGAAGGTTCGGGATAAATTCAAAATTTGCTATGCGGCATTTTGAACTACAATTGGTATAAGATCTATTTTAACAATCCTGTCCGATCATTAAACTCCTCTATAAGTTCATCCCAACGTTCTGTTTGGTGGAATATTTTATCCCAGATTTGTTTATCGTACCACATTTGATTTAATTCTTCCAAAGGTTTAGCTTGTTGCTCAATCCAAGTGAAATATTTTAAATTATGAATCGCTTTCTGATCCTGATAATTTAATTCTTTCATATTGTCAGTGCCTTGCTCCATAATAACACTTTCAAAATCAAGCGCAGCCTGTAACTCATTATAGTCGCCTTTTTCTATACGCTGTTCCTCTATTCTACTTTCGTACATTTCAGCAGAATCGGTAGCAATTGAGAAAATAACATCATCTTTGTCATATTCGAAATATTTGGCAGTTTTAATAGCTGAAAGAAGATTACCTATACTGCTGATACCTAATAAATACAATTTGTCAACTAATTCAGGATCAACACCTTTGGCTTTCAAAAATTCTTTTCCTTCTTTTTCGTTAAACAAACGAAGCAAACGCATAGTATGCTCATCATCAATTGCATTTACAACGTTAGTATTTCTTACGTTATGAATCCAGGGCACGTGCTTATCACCTATTCCTTCAATGCGATGTCCACCAAAACCGTTTCTTAACAAAGTTGGGCATTGAAGCGCCTCTGAAGCTACTACTTGTATATAAGGATGAAGAGTACGTAAAAAATCACCGGCAGCAATTGTACCTGCTGAGCCTGTAGCAGATACATAGGCAGAAAAACGGGTTTTATCCGATTTAACTTCCTCATAAACTTCATGAATAGCTTTTCCTGTAACATTATAATGCCAGGCAGAATTTCCGAACTCATCGAATTGATTAAAGATAACGGCATCCTTACGAGTACGGCGAATTTCCCAGCATTTATCATAAATTTCTTTTACATTAGATTCACAACCGGGAGTTGCAATCACCTCAGCTCCAATATCTTCCAACCATGTAAAACGCTCTTTACTCATTTCTTCCGGCAAAATAGCTACAGCCGTAACATCCATCAAAAAAGAATCGAAAGCACCACCACGACAATAATTTCCTGTAGATGGCCAAACAGCTTTATGATAAGTAGGATCGAATTGACCGGTTATAATACGAGGCGCCAAACAACCATAAGCTGCTCCAACTTTATGCGCACCTGTAGGAAAATATTTGCCTAATATCATAATAATTTTAGCATCAACACCGCTAATTTCTTTTGGTATTTCAAGATAATTAACGCCACCAAAACCTCCGCCCTGCTCCACAGGTTCGTTTTTCCATGTAATACGAAATAAATTTAATGGATGATTATCCCATAAACCTATCGATTTTAATTGTTTAACTAACTTTTCAGGAATCATAGTCGGATCTTCCATCTGCTTAAACGTTGGCAGAATAATTCCTTTTTCGCGATAGCGTTTAACAGCTCTTTCCAATACTTTGGTATTTGTTACCTTATCAATAATTTCGATCATAAATAATAAAATTAGGGGAGCAAATTTAAGAAAAAATAGAACATTAGCATTAGGCTTTACTCGTTTTAATTAACTGTAAATTCGTTAAGAGTGCCTTTTCGATATTTGATGTAGATTTGATATCATTTACTAATAAAATTAAAAAAAAGCCACCAACTCACCAAAACACTAAATTCCACCAAAGTATACTATATTAAATTTGAACTTGCATTCTTATCGAAAATATCTGGAACACTTTGATTTAATGATGTTTGATATTTAACAATATGCAAGATGTGAAATCTCGTAATGTATAAGCACAGGGTGAAGTGAAGCGTAACCCTGTGTCGCAGAGTTTGTAAGGTTTTAAAGGGCTGAAAGTCCACAATCATATTCTGGTCAGTTTAATTTAGCTGTCCTTTAAGGATAAATATTAGGTTGTTTTTGGTGTATTTTGAACAAGAATGATTTTAATTTTAGCTTAAGCTGACGCGTATGCCATAGTTATCGGGATTAATAACACAATTTGGTGAGATTTTGTGCATTGGTGTTTTTGTGGCAAAATAAAATTTCACCGAATCTTTTACTGAAATAGCCATTACTAGGTACTAGTAAATAATTTCTCCTAGTTACATACCAACCGGTCGGTTTTTTATTTATATTTGCATAATGGATACCCGTGATTTAATCATACAAAATAGCTTTGTTCTATTTCTTCAAAAAGGAATTAAAGAAGTAAGCATCAATGAAATAATCAAAAGTTGTGGCTTATCAAAAGGCGCCTTTTATTATCATTTTGAGAGTAAAGAAATGGTGTATATGGAAGTACTTAATCGTTTCTTTTTTTCTTATTTCAAAAAGCAAAATGTCTTTTATTCTGCCGAAATTCCATTTACAGAAAAGCTTGAACGTTTTGAAAGAAGTTTTTTGGATCCCTACCAAGAAATTGCGGGTTTATTGAAATTAGATCAGTTAACCTCATATTTCCGCTTCCTTTTTCAAGCTGCTTCTACTTATGATGAAATTCGACATCGTGTAAACAAACATTTTTATCGCAAAGGATATTATCTCTATCAAATTATTGAAATAGCCAAAAAGGAAGGCGAAATAAAAGGAGATATTGATTCTGAGATTGCAGCTCGCCAATTGCTTAATATGATTATCGGACTTACAATTCTTGATGGTATTTATACACTCGAATCTATAAAGAAAAATATCCATACTGTTATTTTCAATTATTATTCACTCATTAAAGAAACAAGCCAAGATGGAAAATAATTCTAATGTTATTCTAAAAAAACAGTCAGCTTATTTTGCAAGCAATCAGTCGAAAAACACAAAATTTAGAATTGAACAGCTGAAGAAATTAATGCGAGTATTAAAAGCGAATGAAAACCTTTTAAACAATGCACTTTATAAGGATTTCAAAAAATCAGCTTTTGAAACTTACGAAACTGAGCTTGCAATAATTTACCATGAGATAAAGCTGGCCATCAGAAAATTAGGTAGTTGGTCTAAAACAAAAAGAGTAAGCAGCGGATTAAGTAATTTCCCCGGAAAAAGTTTTATCATAGCTGAACCTTATGGCAATGTTTTAGTAATTGGAGCTTGGAATTATCCTTATCAACTCTCCATTTTGCCTGCCGTATCTGCATTAGCAGCAGGAAATACTGTAGTCATAAAACCAAGTGAATTATCTTTAAACGCCTCTCAGGCAATGGCTAAAATCATTAACGATAATTTTGAAGAAGAAATTTTGCATGTTATTGAAGGCGGTGTTGAAGAAACAACAGTATTGTTAAAACATCCTTTCGATTTCATTTTTTACACAGGGAGCACGGCAGTCGGAAAAATTATTATGCATGCCGCATCTGAAAACCTGACTCCAGTTGCTCTGGAATTAGGAGGTAAAAGTCCTGCTATTATTGATGCTGATGCTAATATCAAAATGGCAGCTAAACGCATAGTTTGGGGAAAATTTTTAAACGGCGGTCAAACTTGCGTTGCACCTGACTATCTCCTTGTCCATCAATCAATTAAAAAGGAATTAATCCTTGAAATTGAAAATCAAATTAAACTGATACACGGTGAAAATCCTATGTATAGCGAGGCTTTTGTACGTATAATTAATCATCGTCATTTTCAACGATTAATTAAATTAATCGATAAAGAAAAAATTATAATCGGAGGAAATACTTGTGAAAACGAATTATACATAGATCCTATTGTTCTTGATAATATTAGTTTTGATGATGAAGTGATGCAGGAAGAAATCTTCGGGCCGATTCTTCCAATAATTACTTATGAAGACCTTGATTGGGCAATTGCTCAAATTAAAGATAGGCCAAAACCATTGGCACTTTATTTGTTTTCAAATACAAAAAAAGTTCAACAAAAAGTGCTTCAAGAAATTTCATTCGGCGGAGGTGCTATTAACGATGTGATTATGCAATTGGCCAATTCAAAATTACCTTTTGGAGGTGTTGGTCATTCGGGAATGGGAAATTATCATGGAGAATATGGTTTTAAAACTTTTTCGCATCATAAATCTATCATCAAAAAAACCAATTGGTTCGAACCTTGGTTTAAATATCCTCCGTATACAAAAGGAAAGTTAGAATTAATTCGAAAAATATTAGGTTAAGTTTATAATTAAATATCATGCCAATAAAAGCAAAAAAATACGAGAAAAAAGAAGAAATCCTAAATGTAATATCGCATGGTATTGGTTTTCTATTGAGTATTGCGGCTCTTGTATTACTGGTTGTTTTTGCAAGTATCTACGGAAATGCCTGGCATATTGTGAGTTACAGCATTTACGGAACAAGCCTGGTAGTTTTGTATTTAGCTTCAACCCTGTTTCATTGGTCTAGCAAGCCTTCACGGAGATTAAAACTAAATATTTTCGACCATGCATCAATTTACATACTTATCGCCGGAACTTATACACCTTTATTGTTGGTTACTTTACGAGGTCCTTGGGGATGGAGTCTTTTTGGTGTTGTATGGGGAATGGCTATAATCGGAATAGTTTTAAAATTCTTCTTTACCGGCAGGTTTAATAAACTCAGCACGCTTGCATATGTTATTATGGGTTGGGTGGTAATTATCGCTTTAAAATCCTTAATCGAAAACCTCAGTACGCCAGGACTAATATGGTTAGGTATAGGCGGATTAAGTTATTCCATCGGCGCCGTCTTTTATCTTTTGAATAAAATCCCATACAATCATGCTATTTTCCATCTTTTTGTTTTAGGTGGTAGCATTGCTCATTTTGTTACTATTTTCTGGTATATTTTGCCTTAAAGGAGAATAAACCGCTATGGATTAAAAATCCATAGTTTTAACAAAGCAAGGAATAAAATTCCTTTTAAATATAATTGAATAATGAACACCGATTAACGATTTAAGAATTTTGAAGTAATTGTACTTACACAAAAGAACACTTCTTAAATCATTATTCGTTAATCGATATTCGACATTAAATATTCATAGAAACTTAAGTAACTGCAATAAAATTGCAGGGTTTTAAACTTTAAATATATATAATAAATTATCAATCAATAACAACCTTCTGCCACCTAGTTCGTATATTTGTCTGCATTAGTAAATCAATTTTTAACGAACAAACTGCTCCTATGTCCAAAAAATTTGGGACTTTTGCCGGCGTTTTCACACCTTCTATTCTTACAATTTTAGGTGTAATTATGTATTTACGTTTAGGCTGGGTTGTTGGCCAGGCGGGACTTTACGCTGTTATCGGACTTATTCTTCTTGCTCACGTTATAAGTATTTCAACGGGATTAAGTATTTCATCAATTGCAACAGACAAAAAGATTAAAACCGGCGGCATTTATTTTATGCTTTCGCGAAGTCTGGGTTTACCTATGGGCGGAGCTATCGGTATTACATTATTTGTTGGAACTGCCTTTAGTATAGCACTTTATATAGTCGGTTTTGTCGAAAATTTTATTAGTATAGAAGCTATTTCCAACTTCCTGGGGATGCAAGGAAGCGTAAACGATACACGCATAATTGGAACAATAGTTATTATTGTTTTGGTAATTCTGGCTTATATCTCAACTTCAATTGCAATTAAAACACAATTTTTAATTCTTGGTGCTATAGCACTTTCGCTGATAAGCATAATCGTTGGCATTTTTCTTCAAGCAGATGTGCAACAAGTAGTTCCCAGTCTTAGTGTTGCACCAGAAGCTCCAAACTTTATTGTCATTTTTGCAATATTCTTCCCGGCCGTTACCGGATTTACTGCAGGCGTAGCTATGTCAGGCGATTTAAAATCGCCCAAATCTTCAATTCCACTTGGCACTCTTGCTTCAATCGGAGTAGGTTTGGTCATATATATTGCCTTGGCATTATTCTTCGCTTTGTATGTCGATCGCGAACTTTTACTAAGCGATACAAATTTCCTAATGAAAATTGCCTGGTTTTCGCCTTTGGTCGTTGCCGGTATATGGGGAGCTACTTTATCATCTGCTTTAGGAGGATTATTAGGTGCTTCCAGGATATTGCAAGCTATGTCTATCGATAGGATAACTCCTAAATTCTTTGCAAAAGGAGCAGGAAAAAACAACGAGCCCAGACAGGCTTTAATTTTTACTTTTATTATTGCCGAAATAGGAATCTTGATAGGTGAATTGGATGTAATTGCTGTGATTGTAACCATGTTTTATATTGCTGCCTACGGTTCCATAAATTTAGCATATGTACTGGAAAGATGGGCCAATTCTGATTTCCGTCCTAGTTTAAAAATTCCTAAATGGATTGGAATTATTGGTTTTATTGCCAGTATGGGAGTAATGTTTAAAATAGACACATTGGCTATGGCTATTGCTTTGCTAATAATTTTTGGCATATATATCTTACTTAAACGTAACGAAATTCAGGGAAATATGAGCAATGTTTGGCATAGCGTATGGACCTCTCTGGCACGATCGAGCTTGCATAAAATCAGTCAAAATACTTTGAATGAGAAAAATTGGGAACCAAATATTATTTTATTTAGTGGCGGTAGCAATGTTAGGACTCATCTAATAGATTTAGGAAGCAATTTTGTTGGAGATCATGGTTTTATTTCAAATTTTGATTTGAAAGTTAATGTAGATGAACAATTTTTATTTGCAAAAAAAGATCAAAATATAAATAGCGAAATAAGTGAAAAATATCCGGGAGTTTATACTAGGCAGCAATTGGTGAACAATATTTATGAAGGTATTGAAATGATTGCACAAACCTATGGTTTTTCAGGTGTAGAACCCAATACTGTAATGATGGGTTGGGCTCGACAAAGCTCTGAACCAACACGTTTTGTGCAAAGCATCAATAATTTGATCGATCTCGATATGAATGTGCTTTTGGTAGATTACGAGAAAAACCGTGGATTTGGAAAATATAAAAAAATAGATGTTTGGTGGCGTGGTGGTAGCAATAACGGGAACCTAGCTTTATACTTTTCTAAATTTTTATTGAATTCCGATGCTTGGTCCGGAGCCCAAATCAGACTGATAATTGTGAACGATCAATCGGAATTAACATCTTCTATATATGAAACTTCCAAAAGCATACTTGAGAACCTCCGAATACAAGCAGATATTTTTGTTATTGATAATGAAATAGAACAAAAAAGTTTTTACGACATTATTGAAAAAGAATCAATTGATTCTGATTTGACATTTTTAGGATTCCCGCAATTGGAGGCCGGAAAAGAAAAAGAATTTGTTGAAAAAACGAATAAATTATGCAAAGATATAGGCACCGTAGTACTTATTAAGAGTTCCTCACTATTTAAAGAGATGCATATGGGCGAACTTCTAGTAAATGTTCATAATGAAATGTTTATGGCTGAACATCAAGACGATAAAGTAATTTTTGAGAACCCAGACACTCCAAAAGAACCTCAACTTACTCAAGCATTCGAAAATTTCACTTCTAAATTACTAAACTATCATTCTACTTTATTAAATAGTGAATTAAGAGCTTCCGGAGAATTTCATAATAACCTTATTCAGAACCTATTAAATATTGTTGACCATAGTTTCCAAAACCTTGGGAATCGATTAGAATCGCATCAAACGGTAGATAGTTTTAAGAAGGTTATTGTGGCCCAACATAACATTCTTATGCGTGCGCGAAATCAATATTTGGGTGAATTGAGCGAAAACCAGATTCCGATAATGGCTGAAACCATTGCACATGAAATAACTAATTTCATGGAGCTTGTCGATAAATTAGTAAAACAAGAGCCTTCTAGGATTAAAATTCAATTAACAAAAGAAAAGATTCTCGCTTTTGATATTAAAGATAAAGAAACTCAAAAAGCAAAAAATCGATTAAAACCTTTGTGGTCAATTTTTCATAAATTTCCGTATTATGTTAATTATCAGAGCCTAGTAGACACACATTTCCCACATAAGGCTTATGAGGGTGTTTATCAATCATTGATCGAATTCGATCATATGAATTACATAATGGGTAATGCTTTTATTAATAATATGCAGAAAATTTCTGATGTTTTTGAAACTTTAAAGCCCGAAATATATCAAACCGAACTTCCTACAAAGGAAGACCTTCATAATAAACAGAAACAGATTAAAGAATTTATTCAAAATTTAAGCCATACTCTTAGTAGCAGCATCAAGAATATACAAATACATGCTAATGAGAGGATAAATGCCGATTTAAATACTTTTTCAGCACAACTGTCAGGTTTATTTCCAAATGCATACGAAAACCATCTTATTGATTATTATGTTACTAGCAAGAAACTAAAAAAACAACTAAACACCTTTGCCGGATTATTCAGCAATAACTTATATCTGATCTACAATCAAAATATTCTTAATAATGGACTGCTACAATTCAATCAGCAAACGCGTCTCTACCTGGGACAAGAACTTTATGAGTTATCACAGAATATCAAGACTGATTGTATACAACCGGTAAAAAATCTACAAAAGGGGATTCTAAGTTTAATAGAGAAAAATGAAGCTAATCCTGATAATGTTCGTGAGCTTATAAAGGGTTATACACCCAACTCAGAATACTTTGTTTCCCAACAAATGTTGGATATTAACTATACTCGAAACGAAAAAATTAAAGCTGCAACAAATATTTTTCCTGAGAAACTTGAGCTATACTCAGATAGTTTACGAAAAGATACCCCAGCTCTATATTTTCAATCTTTAGATGTAGTACAAGCTTCTGTAATTCGTACTGTTGAATATCTTATAGAAAAAGAGCTAAGCAGCAAACTACGTGAATTTCTTTTCAAATTTGGATCTGAACTTCAATTATCGAAAAATGAATTTAATAAGCTTTTCCATCAATTAAATCTTTTTGATAAAAAGGAAACTGATAAAGATAACCAATTAGATTGGGAAGCCTTAGTTGGATTGACAAGGGAAAAACTTGGCACGATAGAGGCTGAGTTTGAAGATAAAACAAAAGAACTTTCCAACTTTTTCGAGACCCGAGATTTACATATTAAAAAAACTCTCCAACTTCATGCATTTGTATCAAATTTAACCAACCTGAAACAATATATTCGTGTACATACACAAAAACATGAGTTTGAAAAGCTTAGAAAGCAATTAAAACATTTTAATTCTTTTATTGTAAATCAACTTAATAAGCTGTGGTATAATCAAAGTAGCGGACTAATTTTAGCACGAAAACTAAGCAAAGCGATGCTTAAAAAAGAAACCCGTGTGAACGATTTATTGGAGTTTAAAGACAAAGTTAGTGTTTCTTCAAAGATATTGCAGAAACTCCCTGATTATTACAAACAACTCTTTTTAAGTAAACAATTCTATATTAAAGATTTCTGGGTGGGCCGAGAAGCTGAATTCGATTCTGCTGTAAAAAGTTTTCATCACTTCAGAAATGGCTATAAAGGAGGTATTTTAGTTACTGGCGAAAGGAGTACCGGCAAAACTTTCTTTCTAAACCAGCTCATTAATAAACTGGATATTCAAGGCGAAATTTATCATATTTCAGCTCCTTTTACCGGATCTACTGCTCCTTCTGATTTACTTTCCAGTTTTCGAACGGCAACAGAAAAATCGGGAACATTTGCAAACATTTTAAACAGTTTACCAAACGAAAGTGTTTTGATTATTGATGATCTAGAACTATGGTGGGAAAAAAGCACCAATGGGATGAGGGTTATTGATCAATTCATAAAATTAATCGCAGATTTTTCTCGCCAACATTTATTCTTATTTGCATGTGATATTAATGCCTTTAAACTAATCAATCATTATCGGAAAATTGAAAGTAATTTCATAAACTTGATTGAACTTTCGCCCATGAATGCTAAGGAAATTAAGGATGCCATTTTAAAAAGGCATACATCATCTGGCATGCAGTTTCATTTTAAGAATACACCAGAATCCGCATTGCATTCATGGCAAACAGCAAGGCTCTTTTCAAGCTATTTCAACTATTCCGAAGGCAATATTGGTATTGCCTTGCAAAGTTGGATAGCTCATATAAATGAAATTGAAAATAATACATTATTTATTAGAAAACCCATTCAACCAAATTCTTCTGTTTTCAATTTTCTTGAAATGGATTGGATGATCTTTATTATGCAGTTTATCTTGCATAAACGAATGAATATGAATAAATTAATTCGTGTCACACGAGAATCGGAAAGCAATGTTCAACTGAAGGTAAATATTCTAAAACGTGCTGGCTTGTTAAATCAATTGGCAGATGGTATTCTTGAGTTGAACCCTTATATGCTGGCATTTATGCAAAAATCACTTATTAAAAGGCAATTGCTTTAAAGAATAAAAACTATGGAAAACGATTTTTTAACTTTCTCGAATTTTGAGCTATTGTTTTTTAGCGGCCTTGCTCTGCTTATGTTTGTGGTTTTATTCATTTCAAAACGATTTATCCCCTATCTTACTAAAAGCGAATCGAAAAAGAATCTAATAAAACAATATATTGCTATTTTCGAAGTTGGAATTTGGTCAATTTTTATAATAATTTGTATTCAACAATTCTCAGATTCTAACAAGCTGTATTCCTGGGGTTTATTTTTATTATTGATGCTTAGTGCATTTTGGATTTTATGGTTTTCTATTAAAGATTTTATTGCCGGAGCTTTGTTTAAAATGAACCAAGATTTTAAGGAAAAAGATATTATTCAGGTCAATAATTTTGAAGGAAAAATTATTGAAATGAGCAACCGTTTATTTAAAATTGAAAGCGATTCGGGTGAGATAATTTATATTCCATACAGCAAATTAAGCAACCAAACCATTATTAAAGTGCATCCCGGCGAAATGGTTTTAAGTCACGCATTTACTATAAAATCAAATAAAAGCGACAAAGCTGAGACTAAAATAGATAAAATCCGTTTTGAAATTTTAAGCCTTCCTTGGGCATCAATAAAACGGCCACCAAAAGTAGAAATTATTCATGAAGATGAGTCTGGTTATATTTTTGAAATCAAACTGTATAGTCTTGAGAAACAGTATTTTTTTAAGATGGAGCAAGAAATTAGAAAGAAGTTTGATGTTTAGAGTTGAGTTTGCAGTTTTGAAGTTTAGTTAGATTAACGAAAAACTCAATATTATTTAGTTTGATTATTTTTGGTTCGAAAATAAATACTATATTTTACTATCTTTGTATAAAATCGAAAGGAAATGAAAGCAATTGAAATAAATTCAAAAACAGATAAGACCGGACATTTAAAAATTGATTATCAACTGGATAGATCAGATAGTAAAGTTCGTATCATAATTTTAATTGATGATATAAATACTGAACAAGACGAAGAACAACTATGGCTGTCTTCAATATCAAATAATCCTGCTTTTGATTTTTTAAAGGATAGTTCAGAAGATATTTATTCAAATAATGATGGAGAACCATTTAATGATTAAGAACTCAATTGTATTAGTTCCTTTTCCCTTTGATGATTTTTCTGCTTCTAAAGTCAGGCCAACACTCTGTTTGACTTCGGCTATAGGAAAGCATGAGCACGTTATTATTGCCTTTATTTCAAGTAAGATTCCAGATGAACACATTGAAAGTGATTTTGTTATTGAAAAAAATAGTGCCAATTGGACTGGCACTGGATTGACAGTTGATTCTGTTATTAGGTTACATAAAATGGTAACTATACCACAAAAGTTGATTAAAAGGAAATTGGGAATGATTAATGTCAATGTCGAAAATATTATCAAAGATAAAATTAGTCATCTATTTGAAAATGATTAAATAAGCTTTATTAATCTAACATTTAAATAGGCAAATTAGAAAAAGCTGAAGTAAAAAAATTCATTTTACTGATCAATCGGTAATCTTCACATTTTAAAGGCATTTTCCAATAGAAAAAATGCCTAAATATTTTGAAATGATAAATTTTAGAGTCCCATTTTTTTAATAAAACCCTTCAGTCTTATTAAAATTATCGGATCAATCTTTTACATTATTTTCTTCCGATTCCCTTTCCAAATCCCTTATTTTTCAGTACTTTTACCTAATAAATTTGACTAAATAACTGAATTTAAGATGAACAACTCCAAGGCAATTTTTAAAGACAATCCATTTTGTAAATTATTGGGTATTGATTATCCCATAATTATGGCTCCTATGTTTCTGATTTCAAACGCTGAGATGGTGATTCAAGCACTGGAAAGCGGTATAACTGCAGCCATTCCTGCACTTAACTATCGTACCGATGTAGCTTTTCGTGAAGCAATTATTGACATCAAGTCGAAAACAAATAAACCATTTGGTATTAATTTGATAGTAAACAAATCAAATATAAAATACCCTGCTCAACTCAAAACATGTGTTGAATTGGGTGTTGATTTTATAATCACTTCTTTGGGAAGTCCAGAGGAAACAATTAGACAATGCAAAGCAAAAGGAATAAAGGTATTTTGCGATGTGGTTGATTTAAAATTTGCACAAAAAGTTGCCGATTTAGGTGCAGATGCAATTATAGCAGTGAATGCCGAAGCAGGAGGACATGCAGGAAATATACCCCTAAAAGAATTGATTCCACTTTTAAAAGCTAATTTTGAAATTCCTATTATTTCTGCAGGAGGTGTTGCTACAGGAAAACAATTAAAAAATGCCTTAAATTATGGTACAGAAGCAGTTAGTATAGGTACTTTATTTATTGCCGCAGAAGAATCGCCAGTTACCGATGATTATAAAAATGCTTTAATTGAGTACGGAGCAAAAGATATAGTAAGAACTTCAAACTTATCGGGGACTCCCCTAACTGTCATCAATACACCATACGTACAAAAAGTTGGTACAAAAGCATCATACTTTCAAAAAATGCTAATGAAAAATAAGCGTCTAAAGAAATATGTCAAAATGATAATAACCTATCGCGGGATGAAATCGATGGAAAAATCAGCTTTTAAAGCTAGTTACAAAACTTTTTATGTGGCCGGGCCAACTATTGAAGATATTAAGGAGATAAAAACTGTGAAGAAAATAGTTTCTGATATGATTCAGCAATACACAGAAGCATAAATTATGAAACTTTCGCGGCGCGTCTTTGAGACGCACTGCGAATTAGAGTATGCTCTACCAATTAAAAAGGCTTTTCAGACCGTCTCTTTCCATTTATAATAAAATAAAAAAAACCCACGAAACTATCTAGTAAACCAGAATATTTCGCGGGTGAGGAAAATAAGAGAATCACATTACTAATTATCTTCTACAGCATTAACTGGAACACCAATATGACCATGATCCTCAGTATAACCGTATAAACGATCAAGTTTTGTTTTATACTTTTCTTTTAAGAATTTCCTCTTCACTTTCAGAGTAGGCGATAATTCTCCGGTTTCGGTTAACCATTCCTGACAAGTGAGTTCAAACTTCTTAATTTGACGATAACTACCCAAACCCTCATTAATGCGATCTACTTCCTGCTGAAAGCGAGCAATAACTTCCGGAATTTGAATAAGATCTTTATTATCACGATAAGTAATATTATGATTAAAGCACCATCCATGCAAGAACTCAAATGAAGGACAAATAATAGCAGCTGCAAATTTCTCACCCTCACCAACAACCATAATTTGCTCGATAAAAGCAGATTCTTTAAATCTATTCTCAACTACTTGAGGAGCAATGTACTTTCCTGTAGAAAGTTTAAATATCTCTTTTTTACGATCGGTGATTTTCAAAATATTGTGCTCCCCTATTTCTCCTATATCTCCCGTATGAAAATATCCATCCTTATCGATTACTTCAGCTGTTTTCTTATCATCTTTATAATAACCTAACATCAAGCTAGGCCCTTTCATCATAATTTCGCCATCTTCTGCAATCTTAACATCAATATTATCGAGAATTGGTCCGACACTGCCAAACTGTAATTTTGGATATTCAGGATGATTAACGGAAATTACCGGAGATGTTTCGGTTAGGCCGTAACCTTCCATAACGGGAATTTGGGCAGCATTGAAAATTTTAGCCAGACGCACCTGCAAAGCAGCTCCACCTGAGATGACAACTCTAATTTTACCTCCTGTAGCTTCGCGCCATTTGCTGAATATCAATTTATTGGCAAGCTTAAGTTGGAATTCGTACCACCAACCGTTTGCTCTGTTAAGTTCGTATTTTAAACCCAAATTAACTGCCCAGAAAAAGAGAGCTTTTTTAATGCCTTTTAGGTCTTTACCTTTCAGCATGATCTTATCAAAGATTTTTTCGAGAACTCTTGGCACGCAAGTAAATCCTTCAGGACTCACTTCGCGCATATCATCGCCCAAAGTTTCTATACTCTCTGCATAATAAACAGATACACCTTTCGACATAAACAAGTAATTAACCATACGTTCCAAAACGTGACAGAGTGGTAAAAAGCTTAGAAATTTTTCGTTATCTCCAACAGGTAAAATGTTTTGTGTTGCCTTTACATTACACATGAAATTTTCGTGGCAAAGCATTACACCCTTTGATAATCCAGTTGTTCCTGAAGTGTAAATAATCGACATCAAATCGCGTGGCTCAATGCCATCTTTAATTTTTTGGAGTTCGTCCTTAAATTTAGCGGCATTTTGCTTGCCAAGTTCGATAAACTCCATCCAATTTGGAATGCCTTCAAGATTATCAAGACTATAAATCTTTTCGATATTTGGCGCTACTTTCGCGTGTTCGCTTAATATATCGTAATATTCCTGAGATGAAGTAATAATAATTCTTGCATCTGAATGCACAAGAATATGTTCGTATTCTTTTTGACCATTATTGGGGTAGATAGGAACGTGAATAACACCTACCTGGCTCATTCCCATATCAATAAAATTCCATTCAGGTCGATTGTTGGAAACAGTAAGAATTTTATCGCCTTTTTTAAAGCCAGCGGCTAATAAGCCATAGCTAAAGTTATCGACAAATTCTTTGTATTGCTGACTGCTAAATTTTTCCCATTGGCCATTTCGTTTAACGGTCAGGGCATCATCTTTTGGGTACTTCTCAACAAATTGATCTACAATGTCGAAGGTTCTTCTTATTTCCATTTCTCTTAGATTTAGGTTGGTTTTTACATTTTTTTCGGTCTATATATTTTTTGGTTTAAAGGTCCAAGTAAAATTAAATTCTGACACTTGCACACCGCTCTTATCCTTTCCTATGGTTTTTACGGTAACTGTTTTCCCATCTCCAGTGGCAAGACAATCTTCAACTGCTTTCACAATATCTTCTCCTTGTTCACAACGAAACACAATTCGCGAAGTTGCTTTCTTTGTAAACTTTGCATTCATATCAAAGACGAGCATAGAAACAGGTACAGGAGTATTGTAAATAGATGACTTCGCAAGAACAGCAGTTGAAAGTTCAGCGGCCATACTTTGTACGGCAAAATAAATGGAACGAAATGGGTTTTTAGTTAAATATTTAAATGGAACCGATACCGAAGCACTTTTTTCATCAATGTGTTTCACACGAAGTCCCACAAAAAAACCAAGCGGTAAATTCTTGAGCATAAACAAGCCCATTTTAAAAGTATTTGTAGCAGAATCTCTAAATTTATTTCCTTTCATTTATTTGCTTTAATTTGGTTTTTGGTTTTCTTCTTTAAAAAACAGCCTCCGGCCGAAACCGGAGGACTATCTCATTTTGTTCGGCTAAAAACAATATTTATTAGCTTCTATCATTTGATCGGCAATACGACGACGAGCAGCTTTAGCATTAACAGGTCCTGTTTTTGTAAAACGTTTCATCCCCATTAACATAGCTTGTTGTTCATCGCCTTCGGCAAATGCATTTACACTATCAATACCAAATTTATTCATCTGGCTTGCAGCATCATACATATACACTTCGAGCATATCTTTAAACGCAGGAACATTTTCATGATTCATACCATCTAATTTTTCAACGCGAAGTAACATAGATTCAGCAGCATAAGTAATCATAATCATATCAGAAATATCCATCAAGATTTCTTGTTCGTCGCTAAAGGTAGCCATAAATTTCTGAAGTGCAGCACCTGCAACCATTAAAATAGCTTTTTTGAAATTAACGATTAGTTTTTTCTTTGATTCGTAATAATCAGTTGATACGGAACCAAAATCAGGAATACCCATTAGTTCTTTGGCAACTTCTTTTGCAGGCGTTAAAAGGTCTAATTCACCTTTCATAGCTCTTTTAATAAGTTCACCAACGATAACCATACGATTGATTTCATTAGTTCCTTCAAAAATACGGTTGATACGTGCATCGCGATAAGCTTTTTCTACAGGAGTTTCGGCAGAATAACCCATACCTCCATATATTTGAACACCTTCATCAGCAACATAATCCAATACTTCGGATCCATATACTTTCGCTATGGAAGCTTCGATGGCATATTGGTAAATGGCTTCGACTGTCGCTTTTCCAATATCCATACCACTAGCAATCAATGCATCTTTGGCATCATCTATATTTTGGGCAGCACGATATATCAATGATTCGGCAGCAAAAGTGCGAATTCCCATTTCAGCTATTTTGTATTTGATAGCGCCAAAATTAGAAATCTCAGTTTTAAATTGCTTACGCTCATTGGCATAATTGATGGCATTATCTGCAACCGCTTTTGAAGCACCAACAGCTCCACCACCTAATTTGATACGTCCAAGATTTAGAATATTTAAGGCAATCTTAAAACCTTTATCTCTATCACCCAACATATTTTCGACCGGTACTTTTACATTATCAAAATACATCTGACAAGTAGAAGATCCTTTGATACCCATTTTTTCTTCTTCGGCACCGGCTTTAACTCCTTCTTGCGTGCTCTCAACAAGAAAAGCACTTAGGTTTTTATCATCGTCGATTTTAGCAAAAACAATATATAAATTTGCAACACCACCGTTAGTAATCCAGATCTTAACCCCATTCAATATATAGTGCTTACCGTCTTTACTAATAGTAGCTTTAGCTTTACCGCTATTGGCATCAGATCCTGCATCGGCTTCAGTTAAACAATAAGCACCAATAAATTCTCCGGTAGCTAATTTGGTAACATATTTTTGCTTTTGCTCTTCGGTGCCGTAATACAAAATTGGTAAAGTACCAATTCCTGTGTGCGCAGAATAAGCAACTGAAAAGCTGAATCCTTTACTCATTTCTTCAGTAGTAAGCATAGATGTAACGAATTTTTGGCCAAATCCATCGTATTCTTCTGGAACGGAAATTCCCAACAAACCCAATTCACCAGCTTCTCTCATTAATTTGGTCAACAAAGCTCTGTCGTGTTTTTCTAATTGCTCTATTTGTGGAAGAACCTGAGTATCTGTAAAATCTTTACAGCTTTGCTGCATCAATCTTTGTTCTTCATCAAATTCCTCGGGAACAAAAACATCCGCGGCTAATGTTTCGCGAATTAAGAATTCGCCTCCTTTGAGTGTTCTATTTTCTGACATAATTTTTTATTTTTATCGTGTTTTAAGTTTTGTCTATAACATTTCGAATATTCCAGCAGCACCTTGCCCTGTTCCGATACACATAGTAACCATTCCATATTTACTACCTGTGCGTTTCAGATCGCTCAACAACTGAACGGTTAATTTTGC
>JAQIBR010000123.1 GCA_027858955.1 Bacteroidales bacterium | reverse complement strand
CCCAAAGCATAGGCTTTCATTGCTGCCAACGACAATAAGGTTGGTATTGAGATGGTTGAATCGACTTTTACCGGATGTTGAACAGGAAATGGAAAACTAAAAAAAGTAAGTTTAACTTCGTTCATAAGTAGATGCAATTGGTCAATATCTTCAAAAATGGGTAAAGACGCAAATGGAACCTTTGATAATTTTGCCTTGATCCTTGATTTAGATAGTTGTGCAAGAGTAAATAAATCAAAGTCGATTGAACGCCTATGTCCTATATGCAATGCTACAGCAGTTCCTCCAACCATGTAAAATGATCTTTTAAAAGCTTGAATGTAGGGTAACAATTCAATCTGCTTTTTACTGAAAATTTCAAAGTGCATATTTACTGAAGACTAGTGTGAAATAATTGACTGTGATTTCGTGGTAATTACCTTTTCGACGGTCACTAAGGTTTATGGAATTGAAAAATAATTCCGCTGCTTTTTTTATACCTATCAACTGAAACAGTTCGATTACTGCATCTTTATCACCATAATTCAAAATAGTCTCTACAATTAACTCATGACTAACTTCTTCCTTTTTGTCATCAGGGATATACCAAAACAAACTGGCATTTTTACGAATAAATTGCTTTAATTCAGGGCTGTTCACAATTAATTTGTTTTACCAAAGATAAGGAAAAGGGTTGATTAAATTAATTCGTCCACAATGTTAATAAGGTTGTTAAGATGTGGTAGTTTTTTCTACTAAGGTTCGTTTTTTTTTAAAAATAAGGTTTTATCAACCTGTACTAAACTCAAGTATTTCCTTTCTGTAATTAGCTTATAGAAACCTTATTATCACTTTTAACCTTAGTAGAAAAGACATAAATTGACAATCTAAAACCTTATTACCTTATTTTTTTCAATATTTTGTTGATAATATTGAATGAACAGATCGTATTCCTCGGTAAATGTCATTTTCTTATGGTGTTCTGGTTGGCTGAGAATATATTTACATACTTTATCAACGTCTGATTTTGAAACAGAAAACGCAGAAGAAAAAGGTTGCCAAGCGAAATCATCTCCGGAAAGCCTATTAGCATTGATAAAACGTTCGGAACTTTCAGCAATAATAGTAGCTAATTCCACTTCTGAAATTTCGGGAGAACGAGATACAAGAAAATGCATATGTTCAGGGTTAGCATAGATAGCGTATAATTTCGATGAATTGTTGTTTACTATTCCTGTAATATATTTTTCGATGCGAATTCTGTTCTTTTCGATTATAATAGGTCTTCTATGCAATGTTGTGAAAACAAAATGAGTATAAAGGTTATTATATTCGATTTTCATTTGAATATTCATCAAATTATTTTACAATATTCCCTTAAATCTCCAAAGCAGTCCTTCGGATAAATTAATATTTAGTATAGATGGGGTTTAGTTGAGTAGGTTAAGTGGGTGAGTAGAAATATGATGGAGTATTGGAGTGATGGAATATTGATTTGCTGATTAGCTTATCAGCGCATTATCCTCCAGATACTTCATTAACTCTGCCACTGCTTCTTCGGCTTTTGTTCCGTCTAATATTAATTGTGCATTTTTGGGGTTTTCGAATGGAATGTCAATTCCAGGAATATTGAGTATTTCGCCTTTTGCTGCCAAGTCGTATAATCCGTATGCATCGTTTTGTTTGCAGAAATCTAGAGATGCGTCCATATGAATCAAGTGAAACCTGTTTTTTAAGTTTGAAGTTTTAAGTTCAAAGTTTAACGTTCCATTGATGATTTCGGCTACTTGATATCGAATATTTTCATCAGGTGAAACAAATGAACAAATGGTTATAATGCCTTTATCGTTTAGCATTTTACTTAAATGGGCAACTCTCCTTAAATGCTCTACGCGATCGGACAATGAATAATCCAACTCTTTAGAAAGTCCTGCACGAACAGTTTTGCCATCGAGTAAAACAACTACTGCACCACGGTCGAACAGTTTTTTCTCTAAGGTATATGCTAATTGATTTTTGCCGGAACCATGCAAACCTGTAATCCAAAGTGTAACTCCTTTTTGACCATAACGACCTTCATATTCGCTTTGGTTTACGAGATTTTGTCCTCTTACAATCTTTTGTCTATCAATATCTGAAATGCGGAATGGCAAGTCTTTGCTTCTTACTTTATCTATAATCATTCCTACCGCTACAGTGTTGTGAGTCATAGGATCGATTAGAATAAAGGAACCAGTTTGTCGGTTTTTCTTATAGGCATCGAAGAATAATGGTTTTACTGTTGTGATCACCACTCGACCAATCTCATTTAACTCGAAATGCGATTTATGGTATTGCTCGAGCGAATTTACATCAATAAAATAATTGATTTTATCGATACGAGCTTTTGTATTGTTGGAATTATGCTTGATGTAAAACTGTGTATTCGAATTCATGGCTTTTTCGTCCATCCACACCAACATCGCTTCGAAATGTTGTTCTACTTTTGGGCGATTATTAGGAAGAACCAACATCTCGCCGCGAGAAATATCTATTTCATCTTCAAGTGTTAAAGTAACAGATTGTGGAGCATGAGCATATTCGAGCTCTCCATCGTAGGTAATGATAGATTTTACTTTCGATGTTTTACCCGATGGTAAAGCCATCACCTCATCACCTTTACGAATGATACCACTCGAAACTTTCCCCGAAAAACCACGGAAATCGATAGATGGTCGCAAAACAAATTGAACGGGATAACGGAAATCTTCTAAGTTGCGATCGGATGCAATATGTATGTTTTCCAAATGCTCCAATAAACTTTTACCATGATACCAGGGCATTTTATCAGAAAGATCCACAACATTATCGCCTTTCAAAGCGGAAAGCGGAATAAAAGTTATTTCGGGTATGTCGAGCCGGGTGATAAAAGATTTATAATCGTTACAAATCTGATCAAAAACTTCTTGACTGAAATCCATCAAGTCCATCTTATTTACTGCCAAAACTATATGTTTAATTCCAAGCAGCGATACCAAAAAAGTATGTCGTTTAGTTTGGGTGATAATGCCTTTACGTGCATCAACCAGTATGATAGCAAGGTTTGCTGTTGAAGCACCGGTAACCATATTACGTGTATATTGCTCATGTCCAGGAGTATCGGCAATGATAAATTTTCTTTTATTAGTTGAGAAATAACGGTAGGCCACATCAATGGTAATGCCTTGCTCCCGCTCTGCTTTCAATCCATCCATCAAAAGAGCATAATCGATATCTTCACCAGCATGACCAATGCGCTTGCTATCTCTCTCTAAAGCGGCAAGGTGATCGTCGTATAGCTTTTTACTGTCGAAAAGCAGTCGCCCAATCAAAGTTGATTTTCCGTCATCTACCGATCCTGCTGTAAGGAGTCGAAGAAGGTCTTTTTTTTGATCTTGATCGAGGTATTGTTGTATGTTGAGGGAAGTGCTGTGCATAATGTGATTCTTTTGAGATGGAGTAGTGAAGTATTGGAGTATTGGAGTGTTGGAGTATTGGAGTATTGGAGTATTGGAGTGCTGGAGTATTGGAGTGTTGGAGTGTTGGAGTATTGGAGTGCTGGAGTGTTGGAGTTACATACTACTTTGATTTACCGTAACTTTGATCCCAATCATCTTCTTTTATCTTATTTTGTATTG
>JAQIBR010000076.1 GCA_027858955.1 Bacteroidales bacterium | reverse complement strand
GAATCGGGAATATCTTTTGGAGATTGACAAGTTCCGGCAAGATAAACTCCGGCAGTTGTTGTAGCAAAAGGATCAAGTTTAGGATGCCTTTCGATAAAGAAATTATTCCCGCACATACTTATACCAACGTCATGAGATATTTTTTTTGCATCTTCCTGTGCCTCCATTGCCACCATAAGTACAACTAAATCAGCAGGAACTTCCAAAGCTTCATTTGAAAGCAATTCATCCACTTCTATAAGTAAATTGCAATTATCTGATGAATCAGCAGTTTTTATTTTAGGCAAAGTTTTATGATTATCGAACATTAAAAACATATGATCTTTTGTAAACGATCGAGCATAAAACTCTTCACAATCTTTACCGATGCTGCGCATATCTGCATATAAATTATACACCATAACATCTGGCAGAGCTTGCTTGGCTTGCTTGGCTTGCTTTAGTGCAGTATTGCAGCAAACCCTCGAGCAATATGAATGTTGTTCAGTATTTCGACTGCCAACACAATGAATAAAAGCAATATGGCGAGGTTCACTGCCGTCGGTTGTAAGGATTTCGCCATTTTTCAACATCTTTTCAAACTCTAGCGAGGTAATCACATTTTTATGTTGCTCATAACCATAATTCGTAAGTGATTTTGGGTTGAAAGGTTTTAATCCTGTTGCAACGATTATGCTACCGAATTTAAGTGTCTCACTTTTATTTTCATATTTAATTTTAGCTTCAAAATTTCCGACATAACCAAATATATCTTCAATCTCGCAGGACGTAAAAACTTTTATCAGCGAATGATTTTTCACTAATTTTAGTTTATCTTGGATTAACTCACTAACGCTATTAAAATGCGGAAAGCTTAAGTCAATATGATTAAGCATACCTCCAATTTCTTTTTCCTTTTCGAGTAAGAATACTTCTACTCCGGCTCCCGCGATTTTTAAAGCAGCTGAAATGCCTGCAATTCCTCCTCCGATAACCAATGTTGCAGGGTTAATCGGAACTGATCTTTTATCGAGTGAAGAATGCCAACGAACTCGATTTATAGCTCCTGCAATCAAAGCTTTAGCTTTTTTTGTTGCCTCAACTCGATTAGTATGTACCCATGAAACTTGTTCCCGAATATTGACCATTTCGAACATATAGGGATTTAAACCTGCATTTTTGAGTGCTTTTCTAAACGTCAGTTCATGAATTCTAGGCGAACATGCAGCAACAACCACTCGATTGAGCTTATGTTCTTTTATGTCGTTTACAATCATATCTTGACCAGGATCTGAACACATATATTTGTAATCGCTTGCCAATACAACGTTTGGGCGCTTTTTCATTTCTTTGGCTACATCTTCAACATCCACCATTTTGGCAATATTTGTTCCGCACCAACATACATAAACACCTATTCTTATATCTTCCATAATTTCTTCGTTTAATTAACAGCCAACTGAGGATTTGCTTCTAAGCTTCGGTTTTCTGCTTTTTTCTTAAGATTAAGCAAATAAATGGCAATCGGACGATAGGCCAAATGCGACCATTTGGAAAAAGGCACTTCAACACAAATCATCGGTACTAAAATAGCCAGATGAATCACATACATATAATAGGTAAGTTCAACCAAGCCGTAAATTCTAAAAAAGTGAACCAATATACCCGACAGCGTCGTTAAAAAGAGTAAGATTATAAATAACCAATCACTTAAAAGTGAGAACTTTGCTTTCTCTGTCGACTTCTTTATGCGACCAACCGAGACATAGGTTAAACCGAATAATAAGCCGAATGTGGCATAATATCCCAATAAACGTTGAGGTTCGTACCAAGAGTAAATGATCTCCGTTTGGAAAAAGCTTAAAAAACCGACAACCAAAACAAACATAATGGTATAGCCCGACATTAATAACCAATGACTTGCCCAATACTTTCGTCCGTTTGTATCGCATTTAGAGAATTTTGACTGTGTTATGAATTGGTAGCCAAGTGAAATCAGTTCAGTAAAATACGAATAAAATGGTACTGATACTTTAGGCTTCAAAATTATTCGATACCACATATGCAGAATATTACTGATCAAGAAAAAACTGACAAAGGCAGCCATAATCATATCGCCCAAATGAATCATCGGAATAGGAAACATCTCGTTGATTTTAACACCTCCGTCGGCATTCAAAGGATAAACTATTCCGTTCGGATTAAAAATGCTCAATCCCAAACCTACTATTAAACCCAGCACAACTAGAGCTACAATTTCAAACCAATGTTTGGTGTAAAATAATCGTGAGAGTCCTGTCCAATCGTAAACTGAGGTTAAATATCGGCGTAAAGTCATCATAAGCTCGGCAGGATTTGCTCCCTGAGGGCATTTTTCCGAGCAATCGCCACAATAGTAACACAACCAGGGTTCGGGATTTGAAATGATTTGATCTTTTAGCCCCAATTGAATAGCTCTTAAACTTTTACGAGGGAACATAGCCGCATTTTCGGATAATGGGCAAGCAGCGGTACAATTTCCACAATGGAAACAGTGACTCCAATCTTCAGATCCAAAGAGATTTAGTTCCCGTTTAAATTTTGCATCAACTCTAGTTCTCATATCTTCACCTCCTTTAATTTGGCATTGTCCAATAAATCATTGATAATCTTTTCGTACATCTCTGTATCGGGTTGTTTATGTATAGCTTTATTGTGAATATTTTGCAAAATTGAAGAAGCAGCTGCGGATGCTTGTGCCACGGTATCAGGAATATCTTTCGGTCCTTGGCACAAACCTGCAATTGCAATTCCGGATTGCCGTGTATTTTCAGTATCAGTAAGAGAATCCAATTCCTGAAACCATCCGTTTTCATCGCGTGTTATTGCTAATAATTTGCTTAGTTCGGCACTGTCGGGGCTAGCTTCTAAACCTACCGAAAGTACCACCATATCATAATTTCTTTCTATTATTCTATCATTAAGAATATCTTCACTTCTTAATTTCAAAGTAGTTCCAGAAGCATCAATCTTTGCGGTTCTCCCTCGTATCATATTGATATTCTCACCCTTAATTCGCTCATAGAACTCATCATAACCTTTGCCAAAGGCACGCATATCGATAAAATATTCATCCACTAAAGCATCAGGTAATTTTTCTTTGATAAGGTGAGCGAGTTTTAGAGAGTACATACAACAAACTTTCGAACAGTATTTATTGTAATTATCATCGCGGCTGCCAATACAATGAATAATGGCAAAACGATCAGGTACATTATTTTCAGGAAGGAAAACCCAATTGCCTTTTTTATCTTTCGTACGACATGTAATATTCCCGCCTGTTGGTCCTGAAGCATTTACTAAACGCTCAAGTTCGAGCGAAGTTACCACATTGGGCAATTTTCCGAAGCCATATTGATCCAAGCGCTGTGCATCAAAAACCTTAAAACCGGTGGCCAAAATAATCTGACCGACTTTAATTTCTACTACTTTATCTATTGCATTTAAATCGATGCAATCAGTTACAGGACAAACTTTAACACAAACACCGCATTTTCCATTGTCCTGAACATAAATACAATGCTCTGCATCAATCAAATATTTATTTGGAACAGCCTGAGGAAAAGGAATATAGATAGCCTTCCGAAGGCTTGTGTACGCGTCAAATTCACTTGGAGTTTTTGCCGGACATTTCTCGGAACAAGTTCCACATCCTATACAAGTTGATATATCAACTCTACGTGCTTTCTGCAGTATGCTAACAGTATAATCTCCTGCTTCTCCCTTAATATCAATTACTTCGCAATATGTCATCAAATCAATATT
>JAQIBR010000067.1 GCA_027858955.1 Bacteroidales bacterium | reverse complement strand
AAAATAAAAGTGAGAACATGTTAAAACCGAAAGAAATGAATTTTGTATATTTGTCCTAATGATTAAGGAGAATAAAATAACAAATAACTTATCCAAACATCTCTTTTGGGATATTGATTCATCTGCATTAGACTTGAGTAAACACTCTAAATATATTATTACAAGAGTATTGCAATATGGTTTATATTCAGATTGGGAAAAGCTACTAGCTTATTACGGACTAGAAACAATTGTTCATACAGCTATGAAAATAAAAGGTTTAGATAAAAAAACAGCGTCCTTTTTAGCCGTACTAGGTAATACCCAAAAGAAAAACTTCTTATGTTATACTACAGAACAATCGACACCAAAACACTGGAACTTCTGAGTCAGTGAGACTATGATTTTGATATCGAAATCATTTAGCCGAACTGATCTTGAGCGAAGGCGAAAGAACTCTAAAGTTTGGCCGAGAAATTAAATGTGTACTGTAAACTGAGGTTAGTAGGAGGCACTTCTTTAGCTCTACAACTAGGCCATAGAGTTTCAGTTGATCTGGATTTTTTCGGGGAATTAACCGCAGATAAAATTAGCATTCTAAACGCTCTCAATAAAATCGGAGAAGTAATAACAATCCATTTTACTGACAATATTAATATTTTTACCCTAAATGGTATTAAAGTGGATATTGTAAATTACCCCTATCCTTGGATTAATTCTATAGTAAAGGAAGATAATCTGTATTTGGCTGATGTTAAAGATATTTCCGCAATGAAGTTAGCTGCAATAGCAGGCAGAGGAACCAAAAAAGATTTCATCGACGTGTATTTTCTTTTAAAACAATATTCGCTTAATCAATTATTAGAATTTTATAAACAAAAATATGCGGACGGCTCTGTATGGATGGTTTTAAAAAGTTTGGCTTATTTCGACGATGCGGATGATGAATTAGTACCAAGAATGTTCGTAGATATTAATTGGGTAACAATAAAAACAACAATTTCTAAAGCTTTAAAAGATTATATCAGTAATGTATAGAGCAAAGAGCACCACTTCGCCCTTTGCCCCTTGCCCCTTGCCCTTTGCCCCAAGCCTTTTGCATCAAGCTCCAAGCCTGCTAACCTTAGCCATTAGCTTCAAAAAATACAATTAATTCAATATTATTCTTTTAAAAAGAACAATTATATATATATTTGTTCGTTATAAGCAAACAATTATCATATAGAATAAATGAATAAAGAAAGATTAAGAGAAATCATGTTCGACCAGAAGGAGGTTTTTAGCACTAAGCAAAACTTAATTCAGCGCGATATTGAATTGGAAAAATTCATTGAAACTTCTCTGGTAGTTATTATCTCAGGCATTCGACGCTGTGGTAAATCATCCTTGTTGTATCTGATTAAGGAGAAAATAAAACTGGAGGAAGAGGACTATTGCTATTTTAATTTTGATGATGAGCGTATCATTGCGGAAATTTCTATCCTTGAAGATATTTTTAACCTTCATATGGAGCTTTATGGGAAAGAGCCTGTTTTATTTCTCGACGAAATACAAAATATAGAAAATTGGGAAAAGTTTGTAAACCGGATGTATGAACAAGGGGTCAAAGTGTTTGTTACTGGCTCCAATGCAAAGCTGCTGAGTACCGAAATCTCAACAAGTCTTACCGGACGAAACAAAAGTATAGAACTTTATCCCTTTTCATTCTCTGAATATCTGCGTTACAAAGGCAAGGTTTATAATATCAGCAGCCTGAGTACAAAATCAAAAGCACTGCTATTGAAAGATTTCAATAGTTATTTCGAAACAGGAGGATTTCCTCTGGTGGTGAAAGAAAACGACCTCGAATTGATTAACAATTATTTTCAGGATATCCTCTACCGCGATATCATTTCCCGCTATCGATTGAGTCAAGTAAACGAAATCAAGCAAATAGGCTTATACTTTGCTTCCAATGTGGGTAAATTATTTTCTTATTCCACCTTACAGGAGGTTTCGGGAATCAAAAGCCTGAGTTCCATAAAAGACTATCTGTATTATTATCAGCAGTCTTATCTCTTTTTTTACCTTAAGAAATTTGATTTTTCGGTAAACAAACAAATTATGAACCCAAAAA
Organism: Bacteroidales bacterium; assembly: GCA_027858955.1. Lineage (GTDB taxonomy): Bacteria > Bacteroidota > Bacteroidia > Bacteroidales > UBA12170 > UBA12170. The sequence continues at coordinate 359 of JAQIBR010000067.1, read as the reverse complement.
AACTTTATTGCATCGATAACGCTTTTATACATCGCCTGGGATTTAATTTTTCCGAAAATAAAGGCCGTATACTCGAAAATATGGTTTTTATTGAATTGTTACGCCGACAAAAAGATGTTTTTTATCACATTGCAAAAAAAGAATGCGATTTTGTAATAAAAGAAGGCTTGAACATAGTTGAAGCCATTCAGGTAAGTTATCAGATAAGCGCATCAAATTTGGAAAGGGAAATAGAAGGTTTGCAGGAAGCCATTAATACCTATAATCTGCCTTATGGGACATTGCTTGTTTTTAACCCTATTGACGAAAGTACTTCTATACCTCAACAAATAAAGGTGATCCCTGTTTGGAAATGGTTA
>JAQIBR010000025.1 GCA_027858955.1 Bacteroidales bacterium | reverse complement strand
ATGTTACATGAGATGGATACAGAAATGGAAAAGCGAGGACTAAAGTTTGTGCGTTATGCAGATGATTTCAGTATTTATTGTAAATCAAAAGCAGAAGCTAAAAGGGCGGGGAACAATATTTATATTTTTTTGCGTGATAAGCTTAAACTTCCGATTAACAGAGAGAAAAGTGGAATTCGACGACCCGTAAACTTCCAGATCCTTGGATTTGGTTTTGTACCCATCTACAAGAAAGGGGTAAAAGGACAATACCAATTAGTTATCACCAAAAAGGAGTGGAAAGAATTCAAAATCAAGTTGAAAGAAATCACCCGAAAAACTAGACCACTAAGTTTTGATATGCGCATTAAAGAACTCATCACATACATTAATGGATGGGTTGAGAGTCGGAAATATGCAAACATTAAAGGCAAATTGGCAGAACTGGATAGCCTGTTCCGAACTTGAATTCGGAAGATGGTTACGTAATAGATTGCGAGGTTGCATATGGCACGACTGGAAGAAACCTGAAAGGAAGAGGAAAAACCTTATCCGACTTGGTGTCGAAGCAGGAATGGCCTATGCATGGAGCAGAACTAATATGAGAAGATGGGCCGTTGCCCAAAGTCCAATATTAGGAACGACTATTACCATTGCTAGACTCAAACTCAGAGGCTATGTACCAATGTCAACGGTGTATGAATTGAAAACCGCTAAACTTGCTAATAATAATACGCTGTTTCCCATGTTTTAGGGAACCGTGCAGTACAGCCTGTCCCGATTTTACATCGGGAAGACCCGTACGCTAGGTGGTGTGAGAGGTGCACTGGCGGGGCGACAATCCCGTCAGCCATCTACTCGATTATTTGCCGCCGAAAAAAAACGTTGAATTTGCACCTATGTTTATTTGAAAAACCGAAATACACAAAATTCAAACATTGCGAACAGCAAAAGGCTTTGTTGATTTTTGCACCGCATTTTGATAAAGCTCAGAAGTTGCAAAACTCATAGCAGCGATTCCCATAACAATGGAAAACTTAGCTTCCCGTTTTGGTTTTTGATTAGAACTAACGAAAATCAACTACTGCAACCATAAGAAACCACCTTCACCGTTTACGATACTTGCAAAAAGCGTTTTGAAAACAAGCCTTTGCGTGATTAATGGCTTTTAAAAATTTTATGCACCATAAAGCTACCATAAAAATAAAAATAGTCCGACCTCTGAAAATTTACCATGAAAAACTACGCTTACCGTTTGGCTGCCAAATTGAAAAAACATTGCTGCATTTTGTACACTTTTTTTTTGAGAACTGCTTATATTTTTAAAAACTCAGGTGGCAAGATAACGTTGACAATATGCACAGTGCGGACTTAATAGATTTATGGTTTCAAGTTCCTTCATAGCTAAATATTGTCTTAGTAGCCTGTCCCGACCGCTCGGGATTAAAATTACTGTTTTATTTGTATTGTCCAAGCGATATTTTGCGGGGTTTCTAGATACAAATTAGGTTTCAATCCGCTCGTAAACCGCATTGGGTATATTGTGGGTTATGTATTGGCTTTTCTATTTATCATGGATGTTTTGAATCTCATTTTTTATTTTTATTCCAAATATCATTTTTCCTATTTTCAATAAAATCATAATATTCTAATCTATTGAATACATATAAAAACAATCCACCAAATAGAGTGTAAATCAAAATTAAGCTTATGGGAATTAGTCGAATTAATATAATTATTGCTATTATTTTCAAATAAAATATAGATGGTCTATCCAGTGTTAGGTAATGTTTCAAATTTGGCTTAAAATCTTTCTCTAATACTGTGGTCAAAGCCAAGGATTTTTTAGGATTACTCATAGCATAATAGACATATAAATCCATGTCTTTTTTGTAAGTATTAGAAAAGGGTGTAACGTCAAGAAGAGTTTTTTTGAATAACTTTTTTTCAACTGTATATTCATACTTTAAAACCCATTTTTTATTTCTCGCTGTCCCATGTAATTCTTTTTGAATAATTTTCCCTTCGACATAATTGTTTTCCTTTAAAACTGAATAATACTTACTAAAGTCATATGGAAGATAGATGATTAAACCTAACGTAATAATTATCGATGCTATTTTTTCCGTTTTACTTTCTCCTTTCATTTGGAACAATTGGTTTCAAGTTCTGCCAAGCTAATACATAACGACCGATATATAAAATAGTACGGTTTTAGTAACTTTTTTTGTATCGGTTGGTTCATAGTAAATTAATTTTGAACGCTAATCTAGTAAATAATTTCTCTGTGAGAAATTAATTTGC